>NZ_CEYNZH010000013.1:0-105950 GCF_982874595.1 Oceanospirillum sp.
TCTGGCTTTTTGAGATGCCGTGCTCACGGCTGAGTTGTGTGGCTGGAGTGCCATTGATGCACTTCTGAGCCAGCGCTATTTTGAGTGAACGACTGTACTTTGCCATAAAAAAGAACCCCCAATGTTGGGTGTCCAACTATTGGGGGTCACTTCACCGCTGCGGCGTTTTTGTTTGCGGCTTTTGCCCGGCTTCAGGCCGGGCTGCCTTTATGCTTTGCTAACGGTCTGGTCCAGATCCTTGATACGCTGTGGTGCAAAAGCATAGTACATCACAGGAATCACGATCAGAGTCAGCAGGGTTGATACTGTCAGACCGAAAATCAGGGCAATGGCCAGACCATTGAAGATAGGGTCATCCAGAATAAAGAGTGCCCCTATCATCGCCGCCAGAGCGGTTAGAATAATCGGCTTGGCTCGTACGGCCCCGGACTGGATTACCGCTTCTTCAAAGGATATACCCTCTTCCAGCTGCTGGTTTATAAAGTCCACCAGCAAGATAGAGTTCCGCACGATAATGCCCGCCAAGGCGATCATGCCGATCATGGAGGTTGCCGTAAACTGAGCGCCCAGCAGAGCATGACCTGGCATAACACCGATTACCGTCAGTGGAATTGGCGTCATAATGATCAGAGGTACGCGGTAGGAGCGGAACTGAGCCACTACTAACATGTAGATCAGGATCATACCGACACCATAGGCGATACCCATATCGCGGAATGTCTCGTAAGTGACCTGCCACTCACCATCCCACTTCACTGATGGCACCAGAGGCCATTCCGGCTGTTGAATAAAGAACTGCTCCAGCGGCGTATCTTTAAACAAAGGCTCGTCACCGAGCTGGCCAATCAGGTCAAACATGCCATATAGCGGGCTGTCCAAGTCACCAGCCATATCCGCAGTAACAAAAGTCACTGGCAGCAGGTCTTTGTGATAAATGGTTTTCTCCCATTGGGCATCAACCAGATTTACCACTTCAGACAAAGCAACCAGCTCACCATTCATGCTGCGTACTTTCAGGGTCAGGAACTGCAGCAGATTACTTTTATCCGCTTCGTTCAGTTCAAGCCGGATCGGTAGGGCATATTTCTGATGGCTCTCATGCAGATAGCTGATATCTTCGCCACCCAGTGCCGCTGTAATGGCTTTGACAATGCCTGACTGAGGCACACCCAGTAGGGATGCTTTCTGGCGGTCGATCTGCAGCAGGTATTTCTTAGCCGGGGCTTCGATCATGTCGTCAACATCAACGATACCATCGGTCTGTTCCAAGCGGGCACGCAGAGCTTTAGCAGTTTCTGTCATCGCTTGCTGACTGGGTCCATAAACCTCTGCCACAATTGGTGCGATTACGGGTGGTCCCGGTGGCACTTCAACCACTTTCACGTTGGCGTTGTAGCGTTTTCCGATCTCTTGCAGTGGCTCACGTATCGAAAGGGCAATCTCATGGCTCTTGCGATCACGGTCACCTTTATCGACAAAGTTGACCTGTATATCACCGGAGTGAGGGTCGGCACGAAGATAATACTGACGCACCAAACCGTTGAAGTTGATCGGTGCAGCGGTGCCTGCGTAGGTCTGATAATGGGTCACTTCAGGAATCGTCTGCAGATATTCACCCAGCTCCAGCAGTACCCGTTGCGTCTGTTCAACCGGAGTGCCTTCCGGCATATCCACAATCACCTGAACTTCCGATTTGTTATCAAAGGGCAGCATTTTCAGGACAACAGCCAAGGTAGCTGGTAACGCGACAGAGGCCATCATGAGCGCCATGATGCCGGCACCCAGTGCCATGCGCTTTTTACGGCCCTGCTTACCGCCCAGGAAAGGACCGACCATCTTGCGGAAGAAGGTCAGCATCTTTGTGTTGGTAACATCGTGCTCAGCTTCTGCGCAATGCTCCTGTTCCTCATGCTTCAGCAGTTTGAATGCCAGCCATGGGGTTACTACAAAGGCGATCACCAGCGAGATCAGCATCCCCATACTGGCGTTGATCGGAATCGGGCTCATATAAGGGCCCATTAGTCCGGTTACAAAAGCCATTGGCATCAGTGCCGCGATAACGGTGAAGGTTGCCAGAATGGTTGGGCCACCGACCTCATCAACCGCTAGTGGAATCGCTTCCCGCATCGACTTGCCGCCCATGCTCAGATGCCGGTGGATGTTCTCTACGACCACGATGGCATCATCCACCAGAATACCGATGGAGAAGATGAGCGCGAACAGAGATACCCGGTTCAGTGTAAAGCCGTAAGCCCAGGATGCGAACAGGGTGATCATCAGGGTGATGACGATAGCCAGACCCACAATCAGCGCCTGACGGAAACCCAGTGCGGCCAGTACCAGCACCACAACAGCACCGGTGGCAAAGATCAGTTTTGAGATCAGAGTATTGGATTTGTTGTTAGCGGTTTCACCATAGTCACGGGTTACGGTCAGATGAACGCCTTCAGGGATGGCGATATTTTCAAGCTGTTCAATGCGCTTGTTGACGCTCTCGGTGATATCGATGGCGTTCTGGCCAGGTTGTTTGGCAATCGCCATGGTTACCGCAGGGTAGATTCCGGTTTCGCCCTGATCGGAGAATGCAGGGCCAGTACCCATAAAGACACTTTGCTCAGGGACATCGGCACCCAAAGTAACGTCAGCGACATCTTCCAGATAAACTGGTGCACCTTTATTCAGCCCAACTACAAGACGCTTTACGTCTTCTACTGTTGAAAGGAAGTCGCCTGCCTGTACCGGGATCACTGTGTTGTTGCTGACGATTTTACTCTCAGCACCCGTACTGTTACCGGATTGCAGTGCATTACGCAGGTCATCTAGGCTGATGTTAAAGCCGGATAGGCGTGCAGGATCCAGCGCAACCTGAACGGTCGTGTCTGGGCCGCCCAAGGTGTAGATGTCGCGAGTACCTTTGACGCGTTTCAGCTCAACTTCCAGATTGTGGGCGATTTTTTTCAGCTCGTGACTGCCGATCTGATCATCGTCTGACCAGAGTGTCAGCGACATAATCGGTACATCGTCGATGCCCATTGGTTTGATCAAGGGTTGTCCAACCCCTAAATTGGGCGGAAGCCAATCCATATTAGAGAACACCTGGTTGTACAGGCGTACGATTGCCTGTTGGCGGGTGATGCCGACTTCAAACTGAACCGTCATTACCGCCATACCGGCCCGGGAAACGGACATGGTGTGCTCAACGCCTTCAATCTCACTCAACACCTGCTCGGCAGGTGTGGAAACCAGCTGCTCAACCTCCACGGGAGATGCACCGGAGAAAGGAATAAAGACGTTAGCAAAGGTCACATCGATCTGAGGCTCTTCCTCTTTCGGGGTGATCAGAATCGCTAGCAGACCCAGCAGCATGCCGACGATCGCCAGCAGAGGAGTAATCTCTGTGCTTTGGAAAGCCTTGGCTGTACGCCCTGAGATGCCCAGGGGCTTGTGCTCAGGAGCATGATTATCACGCATCTTGTTCAACCCTCTCAGCATTAATCAGTTTCAGGGCTTCATTGGGGTCGAGTGCAACTTTGTCGCCAGTCTGAAGGCCGGAAAGAATCTCGATTTCACCGTTTTTCTCATAGCCGGTGCGAACCTGACGCAGGCGTGGTTTGTCCTGATTGTCCAGGACATAAACAGCGCGTAACTCGCTACGGGTCACCAGTGCAGACACAGGGATTGTTAATGCTTCACCAGTTTGGATAGGGAGCGAGACCTTGACCATCATGCCGGGATAGAGGCCAGCCTGACGCTCAGGCAGATGGACACGTACCTTAAAATTATGAGTCTGGGCATCGGCATACGGAAAGATCGTAAGATCCTTGGCGGGTACGACTTTGCCATCAGGCAAAGCTATCTCAGCGAGCTGATGCTGGCGTACTGTTGCGGCATAGTGCTGCGGAAGATTGATATTGACCCGCATCTGGTCCAAATCGATACCTGTCATCAGCGGTGAACCGGGAGCAACAACTTCTCCAATCTCAACAAAGCGCTGAATCACGACGCCACCATAAGGTGCAATCACCTTGGTATATGACATCTGTTTTTCTGCTTCTTTAAGGGCCGCACGGGCCTGCCGGTAGTTAGCTTTTGCGCCATCAAGCTGGTTTCTGGCCTGATCGTATTGAGCTTTGGAGGCCAGCTCTTTGCGATAAATCTCATCAATGCGCTTAAAAGCCTGCTCAGCATCACGCAGGTTTGCCAGTGCAGCACGGGCTGCCGCCTGAGATTGCTCAAGACGTGCCTGTTGTTCTGTATCGCTGATCTCAACAATGACAGAACCTGGCTTAACCTTGTCGTCCACATCGTAATAGATCGCCGTGACAGTACCGGCAGTCTGAGCTGCAACAGTACTTTTGCGTACGGCTTCAACAATGCCATCGAGCTTAATTGACTGGCTGACCGCCTTAGGTTGAAGCGTTACCGACTCCAGTGCATGTGCGGGCAGAGATAATGCCCCGAGCAGGCAGACGGCTGAAAGCCAGGGTTTTAGTTGATGGTTAGACATGAATCGTTCTCCTGCTAAGCCCGCATCTGACGGGGCCTAAAATTAGGTTTTCTGAATATTAGCTTACTCTAATTATATAGGCAAATGTGAGACAGCTTTTATGGGATCGTTTTAACAGGTAACGGCTTCACGAATAAACCCAGATGAAAATATGGCTGTAGATCTTTAGTGCCTATGTCGTACATACAATGGGTTTGAGTGTAACCGAAAACAGCAGGCTTGGGCTTTTTTCAGAAAGACCTGTAGAGGAAATAAAAAAGGCTGCCGAGGCAGCCTTTTAGACAAACAGGAATGGCATCAGGCTTCAGTCGCTTCTTCCATCAGTTTGCGTACCTTGTTCATCGCGTTTTTTTCCAGCTGTCGAATACGCTCAGCAGATACGCCATAAACGTCAGCCAGCTCATGCAGGGTTGCTTTGTTATCGGTCAGCCACCGTTGCTGCAGAATAGCCTGGCTACGCTCGTCCAGCTGTGACATCGCATATTGCAGACGGGAGGAGGCGTCAGCAGCCCAGTTTTCATCCTCAAGCTCGGTAGCCGGATTATAACGATGGTCCTCAAGATAATAGGCCGGGGCCTGATATGAGCTGTCATCGTCATCATCGGTATAGCCGTCAAATGCTGCATCATGAGCGCTCAGGCGGCTTTCCATTTGACGAACAGTCTGAGGTTTAACGTCCAGGTCTTGAGCGATGGCGTTAACTTCGTCGTTGTTTAGCCAGCCGAGGCCTTTTTTAGCACTGCGCAGGTTGAAGAATAGTTTGCGCTGAGCTTTTGTAGTGGCAACTTTAACAATACGCCAATTGCGCAGCACATACTCATGAATCTCTGCTTTGATCCAGTGCACTGCGAAGGAAACCAGACGAACGCCAACATTAGGATCAAAGCGTTTGACTGCTTTCATCAGGCCAACATTCCCTTCCTGAATCAGGTCGGCCTGGGGCAGGCCGTAGCCGGAATAGCTCTTGGCGATATGCACCACGAAACGAAGGTGAGACATAACCAGCTGACGAGCAGCATCAAGATCACCCTCTTCATGCAGTTGGCGGGCGAGTTGCTGCTCGCGCTCCACAGAAAGAACAGGAATGCTGTTAGCAATCTGAATATAAGCATTTAGGTCCTGTCCGGGAGACAGGTGGTCGATAGTTTGCAGGCTAGTATTCATATTACCTCGAAGAAGCAGCGATTTATTACCAACGGAAAGAAATGCCCATCGTTAATAGTACTGATCTTTGTGATTTGCGGCTAAGCCAAAAGTTCAATCAGGGGATTAATATAAAATCTCCTGCAGTTTTTGCAAGCTTCAGATGACGGTGCCGGGTCAGGCGGCACCGATTTAATTGATCATGAAGCATTTAGGTGATCATCTTACTGTTTTTATCATCCTTCAGATCAGTTTAATGGCTGATACTGAAGGCGCTGGTAGATGTTGATCAGCGAGGTTCAATATCACCCAGGTGACGACCAACCGCTACCCAGGCTCCCAGCCATCCCAGTAGTGTGCCGGATAGAATCAGCAGAATTGAGTCGGACATTCCGAGTCCGACCAGCTCAAAACTACTGGAGTAGACGCTTGCCAGTGCCCGAACCGGTCCCGCCAGCCAGATCAGACTGAGGTTGATGATCATCCAGGCCATAATGCCTCCTCCTAATCCATACCAGATACCGGTATAGAGGAAGGGACGTCGAACAAATGCATTAGTACCGCCCACCAGTTTAACGATCACAATCTCATCACGACGATTTTCGATAGCCAGTCGGATGGTATTGCCAACAACCAGAAGCACTGCAATGCCCAGTAATATGGCCAGAGCGCTAACCGCGCGTTGTGCCAGCTCCATGATGTAGTAGAGGCGTTTTACCCAAGCCAGATCCAGTTGCGCTTCATCGACCTCCTGAAGGCTTTGTAGCTCATTCAGCAGTTGTTCTTGCTGGTTAACCCGGCCTGCGGCTGGGCGAACCACCAGAACACTGGGTAGTGGGTTGCCATCCAGATAGTCCAGTGCTTCACCAAAACCGGAAAATTCTTTGAATTCGCCTAAGGCTTGCTCGCGGGAGATATATTGCACGGAGGCGATATCGTCGCGCTGGCGCAGGGAGTCAGCGAGAGATTCAGCATTTTGTTCAGAAACCTCTATCTTCAGGAACAGAGACATCTGAGCGGCCCCATCCCAGTTACTGGTAACCATTTGAGCGTTATTAAGGAAGATATAAAGGCTGGCCGGAAGCGCCATGGCAATAGCAAGAACAGCCCAAGTCATCAGGCTGGCAAACGGCGTTCTTACCACTCGCCACAGACTGTCTGTTGCCATCAGTCGATGGTGCCGCAGCCAGCTGCTCATCTTCTGGTTGGTCTGAACCTTATGCTCGCTGGCCCCTTCCGAGCTCTGGCGCTTAACCGGTGCTTTACGCGCTTCAGTTGAGCGGTTTGCGGTGGCGGTTTTGGGGCTGGTTGGTGTTACACCCCGTCGGGAACTCTGTAGTGGAGTAGCTCCGCTGGCTCCGCGCGGTGACGCACCCCGGTTGTGAGGTTTTCCTACCTGGCTCATAGCGTACCTCCGTCAGTGATCAGTTGCCCGTCACTCAGGGTTAGTACCCGATGTCCCATTCGGGCGATCAGGCTCAGATCGTGACTGGCAATCATCACCGTAACGCCTACTTCATTGAACTGTTCAAAAAGGTGCATGATTTCAGCAGATAGCTGAGGATCAAGGTTACCGGTAGGCTCATCTGCCAGAAGGAGTGGAGGCTTATTAACCACGGCCCGTGCAATACCGACGCGTTGCTGTTCACCACCAGAGAGCATAATCGGATTGAGTTTCTCTTTCTTCAGCAGACCGACTTTGTCCAGAGCCGCGCGCACCCGGCGACCAATATCTGCGGGATCAGCGCCTTCAATCATCAGCGGCAATGCCACATTGTCGAATACTGAGCGATCAAACAGCAGCTGGTGGTTCTGGAAAACCACGCCGATGTTTCGCCGCAGGTAAGGAACCTGGCTGCTGTTCATGCGGGAAAGGTTCTGACCGTTGATGAAGACCTGACCCTGAGACGCTTTCTCCATCCGCATAATCAGTTTCAGCAGTGTACTTTTACCGGCACCGGAGTGGCCGGTAAGAAAGCACATCTCGCCTTTTTCTACCGACAGATTGAGTTGTTTGAGGGCTTCATGCCCGTTCTCGTAGCGTTTACTGACGTTATCGAAGCGGATCATGGCATCCTGCGTTGAAAGTTCTGGGAGGCGCTCATGCAGACTTCTTCAGGCTTGCAGAGGCATCCGGGTTGAATCAAAGTCGTCTTTCCGCAGCGCTTGGCTGCGGAGGTCACCGGATCAGTTCTCGTTCTGATCAAATAAGGCCTTGGTAAACTGGTCGGCATCAAACGGACGCAGGTCATCAACCTGTTCGCCCACCCCGATAAAGCGGATCGGAATCTGCATCTGTTGCGCAAGGGCAAAAACAATACCGCCCTTGGCAGTGCCGTCCAGCTTGGTCAGCGTAATGCCGGTCAGACCAACGGCTTCGTCAAACAGGTTGGCCTGAGACAAGGCGTTTTGGCCGGTGCCTGCATCGACTACCAACATGGTTTCGTGGGGCGCTGAATCATCCAGTTTTTTCATAACCCGGGTGACTTTCTTCAGCTCTTCCATCAGGTTGCTCTTGTTCTGCAGTCGGCCTGCGGTATCAGCAATCAGGACATCGACATTACGGGCTTTGGCCGCCTGGATCGCATCAAAAATAACGGAGGCGCTGTCAGCCCCGGTATGTTGGGCGATGACCGGCACACTGTTACGTTCGCCCCAAACCTGCAGCTGCTCAACTGCCGCTGCACGGAATGTATCACCGGCTGCGAGCATGACGCTTTTGCCTTCGCTCTGGAATTTCTTAGCGAGTTTACCGATGGTGGTGGTTTTACCCACACCGTTTACACCAACCATCAGAATGACGTAAGGCGTTTTTTGAGCATCGATTTCCAGCGGTTTGTTGGCAGGTTCCAGCATAGTTCTCAGCTCTGCCTGGAGCGCTTCGTACAACGCCTGAGCATCGGTCAGTTGTTTGCGGGAAACCTTATCTGTCAAACGGTCGATGATTTCGGATGTTGCTTCAACACCAATATCGGCCACTAACAGCTGGGTTTCGATCTCTTCCAGCAGATCATCATCAATCTGTTTTTTGCCGAGGAAAAGGCTGGCCAGTCCTTCGCTCAGGTTAGCGCGGGTACGCCCCAGACCCTGTTTGATACGACCGAAGAAGCCCACTTTTTCAGGTTTCGCTTCTGCACGGGCTGTTTCAGCGCTCAGAGCAGGTTCTTCAGTCGGCGCGTCAATCGTTGTTTCACCAACAGGTTCCGCTGGTTTTGCTTCCGCAGGCGTTTCCTGGGTTATCTCTGATAGGGTTTCAGCATCCTGCTGGGCAGTGGCATCGGATGTCGGTGTTTCAGCGCTCACTTCCTGAGGTTGTTCACGGTCTGCCTGAGAAAGGGGGTTATCAGTGTTTGCCGGCGAGAGCGAGGCTTCGTCAGTCTCGGTCTCGGCAGTGTTGGTCTCCGGAGTCTGTTCCAGAGGTGCATCCGGCTGGTCCGGTTGCTTCTTGTTACGCTTGAAGAATCCAAACATGGGATAAATTCTGTCTCTTTAACACGGAAAATGGCAGGCGATACCCTACCTCTTATGGTGGACTATCCTACCACTTGTCGCCCACGGGGGGTACAATCCACGGCGCTTTGAGCGCTATCTTTTATGCTTAAGGCTCTTTGTCGATTAACCCTGTGTTTTGGAAAGCCCTATGCCAAGATCTCGTCGCCCCTCATCCCGCTCTTCTTCAGTAAAAAATACTGGACGTACTGGTGCTTCTGCGGCGGCTTCCGGGCGGAACCAGCTCCGTATTATCGCTGGAGAGTGGCGGGGTCGTAAGCTACCGTTCCCGGACGGTGAAGGGTTGCGACCTACCGGGGATCGTATGCGTGAAACACTGTTTAACTGGCTGAGCTTTGATCTTTACAGTCGTCGTACACTGGATCTGTTTGCTGGTAGTGGGGCGTTAGGGTTGGAGGCTTTGTCCCGAGGGGCTAAAAGTGCAGTTTTTGTGGATAACCATCCGGGTGTTGTTCGCCAGATGCAGGAAAACCTGAAGACGCTTAACTGTTCTCAGGCCGAGGTGTTTCAGGGAGAGGCTCTGAGCTGGCTTGCAAGCTGCGATGATGTTTTTGATCTGGTGTTTCTTGATCCGCCCTTTGGAAAGGGATTGTTAGGCCCGGTTTGCCAGCAGCTGGAATCCCGGAAGCGTATAGCCGATGGAGCGCTAATCTATCTGGAGGCGGAAAAGAATTTTGATTTTGCCGAAATTCCCACGTCATGGCAGCTGGAAAAAGAAAAAAAAGCGGGCCAGGTAATCTGCCGTCTCTACCGAAAAGTAGAGACGGTTTTGGCTGAGTGATCTTGTTTGCAGGCTACTGAGCAGAAGGCCCATAGGTGGCCAGCAGGTGCTGAGTTTCTTCTTTAGTAGCTTCCGTGAGGAAAGGCATCTCAAGATAGGTGGCCTGGTAGACGACCTGACTCATCTGTTCACGAGTGAGTTGGTCTTCTGAAATACCCAATGCAGTCCCCAGATAAGTGGTCCAGCTGGTCACCAGAATCCAGATGTTCAATGATAAAGGTTTAATTTGTTCTTCGGGGATATCCATAAAGCCGCTTTCGCACATTCTGCGATAGACCATTTCTGTGCTTTTGATTCCCTTGGCAGCAAAGGTCTTGTAACGCTCTTTAAGCTCAGCGTCATTGGTCAGCATGCCGAGAAGGTCCCGGTGCATAAAACGGTATTCCCAGATCAGGTCCAGCAATGTTTCGGTCAGCTGTGCTCTGTCTTCTGGTGTGATGTCGCGATCAGTCGGCAGATCGAATAACTCGTCTACTGCTTTCTCATACTGGTCAAAAATACGCGCAATAATGTCGGACTTATTGCGGTAGTGGTAGTAAAGGTTGCCCGGAGAGATTTTAATATGGGCGGCGATATGGTTAGTTGTTATTGAGCGTTCTCCGTGGAGATTAAATAGCTCTAAAGATGCCTGAACAATTTTTTCTTTTGTTTTCACGGTCAATTCTCGGGGGATCGCTTTTATTAAATGCTGTGATCAGTAATAACAAGTCTTCCCGTCTTCTGGTTGGGCGGGTAAGCCTGCGTTCTCAGGGCTCCTGGATTCTTTATCAGCAGGTTCATCCTGTCGCTAAAGAATTGTCGGTGAGCACAGCAATATGGGTCTTTACATATTATATTACTCTCGTAACAGTGTTTGCGAATATAGCACTATTAGAGTAATAAATCTGTTTGGGCTGTCACGTAAAAGCTGTCTGAACGCTGCTGTCATATTGCGGCAACGACCAGTAAGCAATCTGTGATACCCACAAAGAGTATAATGCTATTACAGCCTGTTACTTTTGACTGCTTTAAATTAGCTATAACCTTATAGCGAGAGAAGTTTGTACCGGTGAGGCAATTTGTTTAACATTCTGCCTCTCTGAAATCCGCGCATAATCAGGAAAATGCGATGACGACGGTAGTTTATCCCGGAACGTTTGACCCTATTACCAACGGTCATGCCGATTTGGTAGAGCGTGCCAGCAGGATTTTTGACAAGGTTATTCTGGGAATTGCGGCCAGTCCGCGCAAGAAGCCTTTATTGCCTCTGGAGCAGCGTGTTGCACTGGCTGAGTCTGTTCTATCTCAGTACAGCAATGTCGTGGTTTGTGGTTTTGACTGCCTGTTGACTGAGTTTCTTGAGCAACATCAGGCTCGCGTTATTATTCGCGGCCTGCGTGCAGTATCTGATTTTGAGTATGAGTTGCAGCTTGCTAACCTGAACCGGGCGATGTCTCCCGATGTGGAGAGTATTTTTCTGACCCCGGAAGAGCGTAACTCATTTATCTCATCTACTTTGGTGAGAGAGATTGCCTGTCTGAATGGCGACGTAAGCAAGTTTGTGCATCCGACCGTCAATCAGGCTCTGAAAGAACACTTTAAAAACGACTAAGCAAGATAGCTTTTTGATGAGGTAAGCGTTATGGCTTTGATGATTACCGACGAATGCATCAACTGTGATGTATGTGAACCAGAATGTCCTAATGGTGCAATCTCTCAGGGTGATGAAATCTATGAGATTGATCCAAACCTGTGTACTGAGTGCGTTGGTCATTATGACGAGCCTCAGTGTGTTCTGGTTTGTCCGGTAGAGTGTATTCCGGGTAACCCTGAGCATGTAGAGTCTCAGGACGAGCTGATGGAAAAATACAAAATTATCCAGGCTTCTCTGGGGTAATTCTGTCGTTCAGCGATCAGAAAAATGCAGCACTTTGGTGCTGCATTTTTTTTGCCTGATGTTTTCCGTTTATTCTTCACTGATGATATCTGAATGCCCCTTTGAGTCCGATGCTTTTTCTGAAGCGTCCTTCTTAGCTGTATTGTTCTGTCGGAGTTGCCGTGAACGTGTCGCCATTTTATAAGCAGATCTTCGCGCTCGCTCTGCCGATTATTGTCTCTAACATTAGTGTGCCCCTGCTGGGATTAGTAGATACCGCTGTCGTGGGACATCTGGATGATGCCTCTTATCTTGCCGGTGTCACTCTGGGTGCCGCGTTATTCAGTTTTCTTTTCTGGGGCTTTGGTTTTTTGCGCATGGGGACGACCGGAGCGGTCGCTCAGGCTGCCGGAGCGGGAGAGTGGGCGGCCGTAATACGTTTGTTGCAACAGGGCGTGGCGATGGCACTGGGTATCGCCACGCTGTTACTGCTGTTTCAGTTCTGGCTGGTTCCCGCAGGGCTGGCGCTGTTGGCGGATTCCGGGTCGGCTAGAGAGCAGGCGGTGCTGTATGCCGGTGTTCGTATCTGGTCGGCCCCCGCGGTGCTGATCAACTATGTTCTGATGGGCTGGTTTCTGGCGCAGAAAAACAGTCGCTTTGCCCTGCAGATGCTCTTACTGGGTAACGGTATTAATATTTTTCTGGATCTACTTTTTGTTATTGGGCTAGGTTGGCAGGTTCGGGGGGTGGCCTTTGCTTCCCTGATTGCCGATTACAGTGTGCTTGTGGTCGGATGCTGGCTGGCGCTGAAGCGTATTCGTCAGTTGCAGCCCGGTTGGCGTTGGCAGCCTCTGATGGTTGAAGAGTTTCGGGTGCTGTTTCGGGTTAATCATCAGTTGATGGTTCGCACCTGGTTGCTGCTGGGCAGTATGGCTTATTTTACTTCGCAGGGTGCTGCCTTTGGCAGTGAAACTCTGGCGGCCAATGCAATTCTGATGCAGCTGATTATGGTGGCGTCCTATGCTTTAGATGGTTATGCCCATGCGGCAGAGGCTCTGGTCGGACAGGCAGAAGGTGCTCAAGATGTTCTGCGTCGCAATCGAATCGTCGTGGCTGGTGCTATCCTGAGCGGGCTGACTGTTGGTTTGATTAGTCTGTTTTACGGGTTGTGGGGTGATGGTCTGATTGCGATGCTAACGGACCTGCCGGAAGTCCGTCAGAGGGCAGAGGAATATTTGCACTGGGCGGTGCTGATCCCTCTCTTGGCTGCAGCCAGTTATCTGTTGGACGGGGTTTATATTGGAATGATGCGTAGCGATGTGATGCGGAACGGTATGCTGATTTCATTCTGCACTTTTCTGTTGGCAGAATGGCTTTTCACCGATTGGGAGAATCAGGGCTTGTGGTTTTCCTTCGCAATTTTCATGGCTCTGCGGTCATTCGTTATGGCATGGCATTATCGTTTCAGGATGTCTGAAACCGCTCGCTAGGCCGATGAGCGAAGCGATCACATTTCCCGGGCAACACCTTCACAGTGGGGCAGAAAGTTTGCCACGATAAATAGCTCACCTTCCCGATGAATCGTGCCTTGAATAACACCTTTAGTATCCGGGTTAGGTGGTGGATCGATATTCGCCTGTTCAAAGCCCACAATCGCTTCCACATTGTCTACTACAATCCCGCACAGGCCGTCATTGGTCTCAATAGATAAGATGCGGCTGTCTTCTGCTTGCGGATCATCCGGAAGGTTCATCAGCTTTCTGGCCGAGATAACGGTCAGCACTTCACCGCGAATATTCAGAATACCATCGACATCACAGGGCGCGCCGGGTACTGGTGAAGGCTCCTGATAGAGCAGCACTTCCTTGATGCTGGATACGGGGTGGGCATATTTTTCGCCCGCCAGGGAAAAACTGACCCATTGATCATTCATTGATTTAAGTCTCACAGTTGTACAGCGGTGCATGAATATAGTTAGTGAACTATATAATCTAGGACGTCTAAATAAAAGGTAAACTATCACTCTGTGTCTTTATGTTGCATGATTTTACGATTATTGCTGAATTATTGCAGTAGAACTCATCATTCAATGGTCTTGTTTAACAAATGATATGTTTAGGGATATAATCTTTTTCGATTCGCGTAGACATCGAAAGTCTGCAAACTGAAAACATTTTAAGGAGGCAGCTGCTTTTGTTATGACCTTTGCGGGTCAGGAAGCTGAACCTAAACAATGAAAAGCCATACGGTAGAGAAGATCGGCGGCACGTCGATGAGTGATTACGCCGCAGTACGAGATAACATCATTTTTCACAAGCAAGCCGCCCGGGAAGGCTATCAGCGAATTTTTGTGGTATCTGCGTACGGTGGTGTAACCGACCTGCTGCTGGAGCATAAGAAGTCAGACAAGGCTGGAGTTTACGCCTCATTTTCCGGTGCTGAAGATGGCAGCGTCTGGCGGGATAAAATGTCACGGTTACGCGCAAAGCTGATGTCCATTAACTACGAGTTGTTCGGAGAGACCCCACTGCGACAGTTGGCAGACAGCTTTATTGGTGATCGTCTGGACGAGGCAGAACAAACCCTGAATGATCTGGAAAGTGTCTGTCAGCATGGTCACTTTGACCTGAGTGATCACCTGATGACTGTCCGTGAGATGATGGCGAGTCTGGGTGAGGCCCACAGCGCCTGGAATATGGCGCAGCTGCTGAAACGCGATGGAATTAATGCTGTTTTTGTCGATTTGACGGGTTGGAATTCAGAAAAACATCTGTCTCTGGATGAGCGAATTACCACAGCATTTAAAGATTTGGATCTGGCGAATTGTCTGCCGATTGCGACAGGTTATGCACACTGCACCGAAGGTCTGATGCAGACCTTTGACCGGGGCTACAGCGAGATGGTGTTCAGCCGTGTTGCGGTATTGACTGAAGCTCGTGAAGCCATTATTCACAAAGAATACCATCTTAGTAGTGCTGACCCACGCCTGGTGGGGGTGGACAACGCTGTTCCAATTGGCCGTACTAACTATGATGTTGCTGATCAGCTGGCGAACTTGGGTATGGAAGCGATTCACCCGAAAGCTGCAAAAGGTCTGCGTCAGCAATGTTTACCACTGCGTGTGATGAATACCTTTGAGCCCGACCATGCGGGCACCCTGATTACTGCTGAATACGTTAGTGAAAAACCCTGTGTTGAGATTATTGCGGGTCGTCAGAACGTCTACGCTCTGGAGTTCTTTGATCAGGACATGATGGGTAGTATGAGCCGCTACGGCCGAGAGCTGTTGGGGATTATTGAGCGCTTTAAAGTGCCTTTGATCTCCAAAGACAACAATGCCAACACTCTGACTCACTATATGGCGTCTAACCTGAAAACGATTAAGCGTTTGCAGAATGCGATTCAGGAGCAGTTCCCAGGCTGCGAGATGAGTCTGAAGAAGGTTGCTATTGTTTCAGCGATCGGTAGTGATATGCAGGTTCCGGGTATATTGGCCCGTACTGTTAATGCTCTGGCTCAGGCAAACATCAGTGTGCTTGCCTTGCAGCAGTCGATGCGTCAGGTCGATATCCAGTTTATCGTTTCAAATGATGATTATGATCTGGCGGTACAAAGTCTGCACCGCAGCCTGATCGAAGTACATAATCATGGTGAGGCGATCTGTGCTGCTTAATGGTTAGGTTAGCCCGCTGCTGACGTTGAGATGAAACCGGTCATATGGCCGGTTTTTTATTGTCAGAACCTACAGTGCTTTGTTTTTTGACAGATATGACTGTCTTTTTTGTCATAAAGACGTCTGTCGTTACATGCTTTTGAGGTAAGAGTTCCCTATTAGGGGAGGGCTTAACCTTTATAATCATAGGGTTACAAGCGGTTTGACGCTTCATTGCTGACTTTGGCACTGCCATTGCAATACATAGGTTGAAAGCGCCAAGCGCTGATTCTTATTGCAAGAGGAGTGACCAAAATGGCACATGCAGAATCTCATGATTATGAAACAATTGGTGTTGGTAGTACTTTGGTAATGGCGGCAGTGGGCTTAGTGATGGGTATCCTGCCGGTTCTGACTCAGATTTGGCTGCTGTTGGGATAGAGGCTATTTCTGGCTGCAGTACTGATAAATTCATAGTCTTTTATCGGTCATTGTTCGCTGCGCTCTGATTTGATGCTCGAAAAATACCCCGTGTTATTTGCCCCACGGGGTATTTTTTGTCCGTCTGTCTGCTTTTGCGCGCAATCATGGTTCTGATACTTTCTGAATAATCCGTGAATATTAAGGGTAATTGAGGTAAAAATTGACATGCAGACAGGGAAAATCTGACATTCTGAGTTAAGATTACAAAAAATAACATTAGGAGCAGGGTGAATGGCAGGTGCCTCTGTAAGGCTTGGAATTCGAGCGAAGTTGGTCGCTTTGTTTCTGCTGATCAAAGTAATCCCGTTGGTTTTGTTGGCGCTTTTGGCCTGGCAAGGTGTGGTTTATCTGGGTGAGCGTCTGAATGATGAAACGCACCTGCTGAGCGATGAGGTCCGTTATACCGTTGAAGATATGGGGAATACCTTCAGCGAGGGTGCAGAGCGAGCGCTGAATGACCGGGCCCGGGAAGAGTTAGAGCGACTGACAACAGACACAGCCCGAAATGTTGCCCGCTTTCTGTATCAGCGGGATGAAGATCTTAAATTGGCGGCTTCTTTGCCCTTAGATGAAGCTGATTTACAGCGTTTTATCATGAACCGCAAAGCACGGGTAACCGCGACCGGGGATTGGCAGTTATCAGAAGATGGCAGCCAATGGTTGCCGGTAAATCCACCGCAGCCTGCAGATGCCAGTGTGCAGTCTTCCAACCAAGAGAATAAGCAGGACTTTCATTATCGTCCTCCCGAAGCGGTCCTTCCCAGTCAGGTGATTCCTCTTTATCACGAGATCACTTTTGTCGGCCTTGATGGTCGTGAGCGTATCAAAGTACAAACCTCAGATCTTCTGCCTTCCGGGCTTCAGGATATATCCAAACCAGAAAATACCTATGCTAAAGCTGAGCGCTATTTTCAAGACCTTAAAAAGCTTCGGCCGGGTGAAATTTATGTTTCTGACGTCATTGGGCCCTATGTGCCATCCCGTATTCTTGGTCCGGCAACGCCGAAAGCTGCCGAGAAGCGTAATATTCCCTTTGAGCCTGAAGAAGAAGCCTATGCCGGTCGGGAAAACCCTGTAGGTAAAAAATTCCAGGGCATTATTCGCTGGGCGACGCCTGTGATCCGCAATGGCAAAAAAGTTGGCTATATCACGCTGGCGCTGAATCATGATCATATCCTCGCTTTTACTGATAACCTGAAGCCTACTGACAAGCGCTACGAGGTTATTGCGGATGCCAGTAGTGGTAACTATGCCTTTATGTGGGATTACAAAGACCGGAATATTGCCCACCCCCGACATCATTCGATTGTTGGTTTTGATCCTGATACCGGTGAGCGCGCTGTGCCTTGGCTTGAAGGTTCTATCTACCAAGGCTGGCAGCAAAGTAATCAACCTCTGCAGCAGTACCTGAGTACGATCCCGACCTTCGACCAGCAAAGTCGCAGTAAAAAGCCCGCTGTAGAGCTGATTAAGCAGGGGCAGCTGGGGCTTGATTGTCGTTATTTGAATTTCGCACCTCAGTGTAAAGGCTGGAATGACCTCACTCATCTGGGGGGCTCCGGCTCATTCCTGATTTACTGGACCGGTGTTTGGAAGCTAACCACAGCGGCTACTATTCCCTATTACACCGGTCATTATGGTGATACGCCCCGTGGATTTGGCTTTGTTACCATCGGTGCAAATATTGATGACTTCCAGCAGCCTGCGAAAGAAACAGCTGCCCGTATGGATGCGAAGCTGGAAGAGTTCACCGGCATTCTCGCCGAGCGACAGAAGGAACTTAGCCAGCTGATTAATCAAATCATGGCGGATGTGGCGATGGATCTGACAGTATCGACCATCCTCATGGTGATTGTTGTCGTGATTATCGCGGTTTGGATGGCCTCTATGATTACAGGTCTGGTGCGCTACTTTATGTCAGGCCTGAATAAGATGGAGCGGGGTGATTACAGTTACCGCTTTGAAGTAAAGCGTAATGATGAGCTGGGGCAGCTGAGCCATGCCCTTAACGGTATGGCTGATAGTGTTGAAGCCTCATTTCAGGTTTCTGATAAAGCACGTCAGGATGCTGAGAAAGCCAGCCAGATGAAGAGTGACTTTCTTGCCCGAATGTCACATGAATTACGCACTCCACTCAACGGCATTATGGGTTTTGCCGAGATTCTCCAGCTGGATGAGAAAGATGAAGAAACCCGTGAATATGCCGATATTATTCATCAGAGCGGCAGGCATCTGTTACGACTGGTCGATGATATTCTGGATCTGGCCAAAATGGATGCTGGTCAGCTTATGCTGACCCCGCACGAGATTGCGCTGGAAAACTGGCTGAATAGCTTTATCAGTAGTCACCGAAGCTTTGCCTCGAAAAAAGGCGTGCAGTTGAATTTGAATACCGACAGTATTAATCCCGATTCCTATCTTTATATCGACGATACACGGTTGCGTCAGGTTCTGAATAATCTGGTGGAGAACGCCATCAAGTTTACTCCGCACGGTAGTGTAGAGCTTGCTGTGAGCGAGTCAGAAAAAACGGTGGTTTTTGATGTGATAGATGAGGGGGAAGGGATTCCCGAGCAGGCACATAAGCATGTCTTTGAGGCTTTCCGTCAGGCGACCGAGTTTGTTAACCGCAGCCATGGCGGTACGGGACTCGGCCTGAGTATTGTACGAGAGCTTTGTCACGTCATGGGTGGACAGGTAGAACTCATCAGTTCCGTCGAAGGCAAGGGCAGTCATTTCCGGGTGACGTTGCCGAAAGTTGAACCTTCTTTGTAACACGGAAATCTCATCTGACCGTCTTCTCTTAACATAGAGCCTGCACCGGTTGGCTACGCAGTTCGTACAAGGTGGAAAGCCGATTGTACAAACCGCTTAGCTGAACCGGAGCCTCTTATGACCATCAGCCTTAAAACTCTGCAACAGCAGCCGGACATTGAGAAAGTTATTATTCACTCACTGGACTGCGCGCTTTATCAGGTTTCTGCCATCATCGAAGGGCAGGAGCTGTATCTTACCGATGAGCAGGGCACCCTGCTTCGTAGCCATAACAAGCTCAGCCTTCAGGCCTTGTTTGAAGGTCTGCCGGTTCGTCAGATGGTGCTGCGTCAGCAAAGCGCCTACGACGAGATGGTCGGTCAGCCCCTCCGTCAGGAAGATAACTTTATGGAAGTCCCCCTCGGTAACGGTGCTATGGGTGTCACGGATCGATAATTCCTCTCCTGCGACAGATCCTTAAAGCTGCATCTGCGACTCTGGCCGATTACACTGTGACCTGACTTTTTACAGCGGACAGGAGCAGTCATGAAGGTTCTGGTGGTGGGCGCAGGTGCCGTAGGCGTTTTATTTGGTAGTCAGCTGCAACAGCAGGGCGTGTCGCTCTCGTATCTGGTGCGTCCGAAACGAGCTGAAGAGCTGAGTCAGCAGCCCCTGGAAGTTTGCCTGCCGGAATCCGCCATCAGACTGACACCTCACTGTCTGACCCAGCCAGAACTTTCATCGGCTCCGGCCTTTGATCTGATTATCCTCACCAATAAAGCCTATGGTCTGTCACAGGTGATCGGGGATATCACCCCTGCTGTGGGTGACCAGGCTTTGATTCTTCCCCTGTTGAACGGCTTACGCCATCTGGACTTTCTGGATAGCGCTTTTGGCGCAGAGAAGGTGCTGGGTGGTATCGCTAAAACCGTCGCTACCCTGAAAACCCCTTGGCAGGTTAACGTCGCCAGTGGCTATAACAGCATCACCGTTGCGGCCCGCGAGCCTTCACAACAGGCTGCCGTGTCTGAGATTGTTCAGCTGTTTCAGCAGTCCGGTCTTACGGTTGAGCAGACCGACGACATCATGGGGCAGATGTGGGATAAGTTCTGTCGCATGGCAGGCTTAGGCGCGGTGAACTGCCTGCTGCAGGGTAATGTGGGGGAATATATGAAGAGTGATCGCGGCGGCGAGATCGCCCTGCAGATCTTTGAGGAATGCTGCCAGGTTGCCACAGCTTCCGGTCATCCGCTGTCTGAGGATTCTATACAAGGTTTCCAGCGTATCCTCACCAACCCGAAATCCAGCTTTAACTCCTCTATGTACCGCGACATGCGTAACGGCCTGCCAATCGAAGGTGATCACCTCGTCGGTGATATGGTCGCCCGGGGCAAAGATGTTGGAGTCGCCACCCCAATGCTGGAAATCGCTGCGACCGTGCTGCAGGTTTATAGCCGGAGGTAGCGGGTCAAACAGTTTCGCATGTCTTCAGGCAGGTGCAGTTTAGAGCGCCTGCGTTCACCGTCTTTCAGGTACTGGCCGAGCTGTTCAAACCACAGGTTTATCAGGTCAGATAAGGTGCGCTTATCCTGCTTGCCCGAGTCGTCCCACAGTTTACCTGAATCATGTTGAGCCATTGCCCAACGCTGGAAGCGTTCACACTCACCCTTTGTGGGAAATACCCGGGTAATCCGCTTACGGTTTCGGCCAACAATACGGAAGCCTACTTTCCAACCGGAGTCCATTTTCTGGCTGTAAACCTAAGTGGACACCCGTTGTCGTCTATGGGGTTTGAGTGGTCATCTGTAGTCATTTGATACCATATCATATCATTTCATACTATATTAAAGTGGTGCTGTGCTTTACAATTTGCTGCCATTTAGCTACGCCAAGGAGCTGGCAATGGTTAGTGTAATTAAAAAATTTCTGTCATTTTTAGCCTACACAGTCGCAAGCATTGCCGTAATTGTTATGCTGATTGTCGCTCTCTCGCCGACTGTACACTTCAGGGAGTCCGAAGGGATCAAGATCCCTAGTCCAGAGACTGGCTGGCTGAATATTCAGGGTGTATACGTGTTAGTGCACCCTAAATGCAAAAATACTCAGCAAGATAATCGCTGTATAAACCTGACCGAGTATGAAGACTCCATCAGTGCAGCTTACCAGCTTGGTCGACTTGATTTTGTAACTGTGGCAGTCAGCTTAATTGCAGTAGTGATGGCTTTCGGTGGCCTGTTTGGCTTTCTCTCGATAAGAGAAAAAGCCCGTGCTGATGCTAAAGAGGCAGGAATTAAAGCTGCAGAAGAAGTTGCAGCTAAAGCCGCTATTGATGTGGTCATTGCGAAGTTCCCAGAGCTTGAGAAAAAAGTGGCTGACGATGTTGCGGTAAAGATAACGCCTCAGGTTATGCAGTTAATTACGGAAGAGCTTAATAGGCAAGACGCCCTTACGATCCATAATACAGATAACTACACCCCCGACTTCAATGAAGAAGAAGGTGGCAAACCTACAGCTGACCAAAAGGAGGGCTGAATGATGATAGCGGATTATGATCTGGGTATTATTCGACGTGCACACGCCACTGCTCCGCCTGTTGATGTTGTTGCGATTGCAAAAAGCATGGGGGTTATGTGTGAAAATGGCGAATTAGATCCTGAAATTTCAGGTCAGTTGGAGCGCATTCCTCGGCCAAAGGGTTTTATGGTTGATCAATTCAAGATTACCGTGAACAAGACGCATGGCGAGCAGCGTAGACGTTTTACTATTGCTCATGAGATCGGCCACTTTTTGCTGCATAAAGATTTGATTGGCGATGGTGTTGATGACAACAAGGCCTTTAGGAGTACCGCAATGGGTAACTTCCATAATACAAAGATAGGCCCACGCGAAGAGGCTGAAGCTAATAACTTTGCAGCCCAGCTTTTAATGCCGAAATATCTCCTTGAGCAGGAAATAGAAAATGGTTCTAGCTTTTATGACCTGTGTAGAGATTTTGGTGTCTCACAGTCAGCGATGGAGTACAGGTTAAAAAATACAGCCCTGTCAGGCAGAGTTAGCCGCTAACCATCAAACTAAAAACCACCTCACGGGGTGGTTTTTTTTCGTCTGTATATCGCAAGATGAAGTTTTGCAGAGACTCAGGGGCAATATGAATCAGGGCCGTAAGGCTGAGCCGAAACGTCTGAAAGAAGGCTGCGGCTAAGTTTAAAGAGGCGGTAAAAGCAGATAAAGTGAAGGTGGTTGGCTAAAAAGCCACGCCGATGCTTGGGAGTCAGCGAAATTATGATTAACCAGTTTTGAGTTGACCCACTTGCAGCAAAGTGATTAACCATATTCTCGAATTATTGAGCGCAAAGGCTATCACATGAAAGGCTCATTTAGCCGTACAAAAACAAAAAAGGCCCAGCTGTTCCCAGTTGGGCCTTCGATGTGGTGGGGGAAGTTTAAACGAGCATCTATCCTTTTGTTTTTAAAGGTTTTGTTTTCTAGTGATTTTGTGTGGTGTAACTTCCGGTGTGACTAAATCGGTTTTTCATACCAGTAGTGACTAGGGAAAAATCATTATTCTTTGGCTAAACACAAAAAAATTATGCTCGGGTAATCAGTTTTCAGGGCGTAATGATGTCAGATAAATCTTCCGGTGTTCGACCCGGTTCACCGCCTACATGAATTACCGCACCAACTTTACCGCTAGTGCCGTTCATTATCAGAATCTTTGTAACCTTCTCGGTTTCACTCTGACGCACCTGTTCCAGTGTTGCCAGACGCTTTTCTATCGCCTTAGTGGTCATAAGCAGCCCGTAACATCGGTTTCAGTTCATCCATAGAGATCACGGCATCAGATACAAGATGGTCTGCAATCCGGGCAATTCTATCTGGGTTCAACTTTGACCTGTCCGGGATGGTGTGACGCTTTACCTGTTCAAGCATCGCGAGACGTTTTTCTATGCCTGCTCTCATTGCGCCTGATTCTCCAATGCCTGAATCCGCTGCTCCAGTTCCTCCAGCTCGACAACACGCACCAGAGCACCTAAGCCGTTGAGCATCTGGCTTGCTTGATCTGTTGGAAGTTCACCACTAGCAACAGCATCCAATATTGCCCGTCCGGTATCAGCCATACTTGCGCCTTCAGGTAATTCAAGCTGTACGGGTGCGCTCTGCGGTTTGAGCGGGGCATGAATCCGGTCGATACAGATTTTTAACGCAGTGGTATCACCCTCTAACGCCAGCGCAACGAGTTTATCCGCTAAATCAGCACCGTGCTTTCTAAGTGCCTTTTCTAGCTCTGCCGTGGCTTTTCTGGGTCTACCCTTTGGGTTGCCACTAACCCCCGGCTTAAATCGCCCCTGTTCGCGTTCTGGCACGTTCTGCGCCCTCTTTCTTTCACTTTGGTCGATACTGTTTATAAATACAGCTTATTCTTTTGCCTCCCCATAAACAAGAAAAGCGCCTGATAATGGCGCTTTGATCCCTGATACCACCCTGCTAACAGGCGATTACTGTAAGGTGTTGATACTATCCGGCGGTGTCCGGCATTCACCAAACATTTCAGCAGCGGTTTCCTGTACCTCTTCCGGGCTAATTCCCAGAGCCTTAGCAATATCAACCACACTGTAATACGGATCGCCGTTGTCATCGCAGACGGTAGGCTTCAGGTCGGGGAACATTTCAGCAACGGTGCTGTGTAGCATCTGCTGCAATTCAGCCCGCAGATAGTCAGGGGTCGCAGGATCAAAGGCAGCGTGAATCAGTTCGTCCGCTTTGTCGTCTGCGTTATTGATCCGGGCAGACAGTGCCGCACGTTGGTATAACTCTAAACTGCTCATGGTGTGACCTCTGTATTCTGATTTGTACGTGGCTTGATCCGGCTTGTGCCGTAGTCATGGGTGGTGTTGGGTCGTTTGTCTTTGGTGTTTACTTTGGCTAGGTAGCTGATCCGGTACAACGCATCAGACATTGCCTGACCGCCAACCTCTGACCGCCTCAGCAGGTAGTAAGGGTTCTTCGGAGGGATAGGGTCAGGCCATCCAAAGCGCCAGCAAATATCCTCTATCAGCTCGATAATGCTGTGGGACTTTTGAAACTTTCGTCCGTCCAGCATCAGCACCAAATGATAATGCGGTGCTACACTGGTTTTTTGCTCTCTTACCCAGAGGTATGCAAACCGATTGAGATAGTCATAGGCTTTGGTATTGAGCCGTTTTTTAAATTTGCCGCAGAACTTCGTCATAACCCGGTTTGTTTGTTCGGCACTGTGGTAGCGAATATCGACCCGCACCAGCAACACACGGGAATAATGACTTAGCATCGCTTCGATCTGTTCATAGGTTCGGTAAAGTATCTCTGGGTAAATTGGCATTCCTTTGCCTGCGTTTACCCTGTACACATTACCGCCCATCTCCAGATATTCAGATTCGGTTTGTCGCTTCATCGGCAGCACGATTGATAGCAATGCCTTTACCCATCCTTGGGACTACTAAACCACTACTATAGATATTATGAATTACCCGCCTGATTGCAGCCGGGGCAAAATGCCCCAGCTCCCGCCCGGTGCGGGCTGCGCCTGATTCCACACTGAAAAAACAGGGGGTGAAAATCGGTCGCTTTGTCTTATTAAGCTTCATTGGCTAAAAAATCCATTTCAGACAACGGGTTAGCCTTTGCTGATAATTCTTTCTCAATAAGCAAAGCACAACGCTTTTGCATATCGGGATAAAGGGCGAATAAACCCAAAAGCCAGTCGTTATCAATCCAATGCAAATCACAAACCCGGATAACGCCGTCTTTGTCTTTCACCTGCTGTCTTGTTGATTTGTCTGTAACCCAGCCCGCTTTTCTAACATCGCTCAGGCGCTTTCTAAAATCAGCGATTGGATAACCAGATTTATAGTGATAGCTGTATTGGTGACAGGTCATTTCAGCCAAAAGCATTGCCAGAATAAAACGAGAATGCTTGCTTTGAGGAAAAGCCGGACGCTTCATATTCATGCCTGCGCCTCCTGTTCCCATTTTTCGAGATCAGACAAGCGCCAGCGGGTAGAACCTGCGAGCTTGACGGGCTTGGGCAACTGGCCTTCTTTAAGCCAGCGCCAGATAGTTGAGCGAGCCACTTCATAGCGAGCGGCTAAAGTGCGGTCAGTAAGGTATTGCGTGGTATGGATCATAAAGAACCTCTTATCTATCATTTTCGACAGATAGAGATTTAATACCTTGCTCTGATTTTAATGGGGGAATTTTTGAAACTTATATTTTCCTAACGCCAACGGACACCAGTTAACTCAGGTGAAGCAAGAGGCATTGTTTCTCTTGCCTTTGCCCAGTAATCCTTATCGCTTTGATCTTGAAATTTGTCCCATCCTCCAAAATACACGTCTTCTTGACTGGGCAGCTCGTTCCCGAACTTATCTTTTTTCCTTTTTCTAAAGTATTCTTCATATCCTCTCATCAGTGATGATGCCTTGTAAGGTTCATGACCATCGCAAAGGTTATGGCTAATGTGGTAAGCGGCTTTGCTGGCGGCATCCTCAAGCGAATCTCCCGCATAAATAAGGTTTAGTATTATCTTATATGCCTCATTTTTTAATGCTTTTTTCTCAACAAAATTAGGTTTGTCGAAGGTGCTTTCCGACCACTCCCGAAGTGCTACTTCTTCCACGATATCCAGTAGCGTTGGGGTTAACTCCAAGCTGCGTTCAGCAAATAAAACCTGAATGTACTTGATTATCAAAGCATTGTTTTTTGATCGGGCTTTACCTGTGTAGTAATCATAAACTTGGTTAGCGCAATGGCTATCAAAGCCTCTTTCATGAGTTAAGTGCCCAACCTCAATTTGGATTTTTTGACAAATATAACGGGGATCGGAATCGAAGCCGTCTGGATTATTGATCTGATATAACTCGGTTAGTTGCTCCATAGCTTCCTGAAAGCGAGGCTTATTTGTATCAAGCCTTTTGCGTCCACCATCAAATTTCATTTTTTCTTTCTTCGGCATTCGTGCCCTGATTTCATCGTGGTGCTGGTTAAACTCATCCTTAACAGTCATATTTTTAAACCACCCTCAGCATTTTATGTCCGCTTGCCATGCTCAAATTACCCATAGCGGCCTGCTCTATATGCTGACTCCACCACTCCATTAGCTTGCGTCTGCGTTCGATATATTCCGCCCGGTTGTAGGCTCTGCGAACATCATTCTTTTCAACGTGGGCAAGTGCGGATTCGACCACATCAAAATCAAAACCCTGTTCATTCAGGGTGGTACTGGCTAACGCCCTGAGTCCGTGGGAAACGAGCAATCCGCCGTACCCCATGCGTTTAATTGCCATATTCGCGGTGCTGGGGTTGCTGGGTTTTTTGGGGTTGCGATCACCGGGGAAAATATACTCACTGTGCTGGCTGATGGGTTTCATCGTTTCCAGCAAAGCTAGGCATTGGTCGGATAGGGGGACTTTATGCTCCAGCTTCTTTTTCATCCTGATAGCCGGGATCGTCCAGATTCGGTTATCAAAATCTATCTCATCCCAGCGAGCACCTGCGGCCTCATTCGGTCTGACCATCGTATGTAACTGCCATTCGATCAGGCAGCGGGTGGTTCTTTTAATGCTGGCGCTGGCTAAGTCCCGCATAAACTTAGGCAGTTCGTCCGGCTTGATGGTGGGATGGTTTTTCTTTTGCGGTGCTTCAAACATTGTGCCGATCTGAGCTAAGGGATTGCTTTCAATAATCCCGCTATTGACCGCAAAAAACATGACTTCATTCAGACGTTGGCATAGCCGTTTTACCGTTTCCAAACTGCCCTTTGCCGCTACTGGGTTTATCGCTTTGATAGCAGTAGGCGCTTTCAGCAGATGAATAGGCATAGCTCCAAACTTCGGGAATATGTGAAGCTCAAACGACCGGGTTATGTCGGTGGCATAACCTTCAGTTACTTTTTTGCGTTTAACCTCAAGCCATTGTTCAGCCACGGCCTGAAAGGTATTGGCGTAGGCTTGTGCGGATTGCTGGCGCTGTTCGTCCCGGTGCTGTTTGGGGTCTATATCATCAGCGAGCAATCGCCGTGCTTCTGTGGCTTTTTTGCGGGCATCTGCCAGAGATACATCCGGGAAGTTGCCCAAGCCGATATTGGTACGGGACTTTAAGAAAGGGCGGGTGTAGTTGAACAGCCAGAGCTTTGAGCCGTTGGGCTTTACTCTGAGTGCCAGCCCATCACCGTCAGACAGGGTGTATTCCTTGTCGCGGGGTTTTGCCTGCTTAACTTCAGTGTTCGTCAGGGGTTTGGTAACTCTAGCCATTTTAGTAACACCATAATCCGTGGTTTCGATCTGATGTTACTTCCGGTGTATCTATAAACGCAATAAGGGATAAGAATGTTACATACCAGATAAGACAGCAAACAGGCACAAAAAAGCCCGGAACCCTGTGTTTATCAGGTATTCCGGGCTTAGTTGAGGTCGTTTAAGACCGTTGTTTGGTGGAGGTGGGGGGAGTCGAACCCCAATCCCACAACGCAGTAATAGGGCTTTCCGAGCAATATCAATCACTTAAAGTTCTGGCTGTGATCGTTTATGCCCGTTTTTTGTCGTCTGTGTGGAAAGAATGTGGAGACTTGCCACTCAGCGGGTTAAAGCGGGTGGCATCCTGCAGGTGATCCGGTGCCAGGTGCGCGTAACGCATGGTCATCTTGATATCTGCGTGTCCGAGTATTCGCTGCAGGGTGAGAATACTCCCGCCATTCATCATAAAGTGGCTGGCGAAGGTATGGCGCAAAACGTGTGCGGCCTGTCCCTTGGGCAGTTCTATATCAGTACGGGCTAACGCTCTGCGGAAAGCGCCTATCGAGCTGCTGAACAGTGCCGATCGGTTAGGGTTATGGGCCTGCAGTCGATCATATAGCCACTGGGGAACAGGAACAGAACGATTCCGGCCATTCTTGGTATCCGTAAAGGTCACCATACCCTGATGCACCCGCTGCCGGGTTAACCCTTCTGCTTCACCCCAACGCGCCCCTGTTGCCAGGCACACCAAGGTAATCAGCTCAACGTGTTGGTTTTCGGCCTGCTGCAGACTGGCCAGCAGCGTATCTATCTGGCTATCGGTTAGGTAGCTCAGTTCCCGCTCTGCAATTCGCAGAGGTTCAGCATGGGTTAAAGGCGTGGGGTATTCGATATCGCCAGACTTATGCAGCCTGGTAAACAGGCTTTGCAGATAACCCAGCTCATTATTCAGCGTCTTAGGGGAAATGCCCGCTGCAGTGCGCTTGCTGCGGTACTGGTGCCACAGCTTTGCAGTCATTGAACGGGCAACAGGGTTTTGCATATCGTCACACAGCAGGCGCAGTTTAGAGCGCCTGCGTTCACCGTCTTTCAGGTACTGGCCGTGCTGGTCAAACCACAGGTTAATCAGGTCAGATAAGGTGCGCTTATCTTGCTTGCCCGAGTCATCCCACGGTTTACCTGAATCGTGTTGGGCTATTGCCCAACGCTGGAAGCGTTCACACTCGCCCTTCGTGGGAAACACCCGGGTAATCCGCTTGCCGTTCCGGCCACCTATTCTAAAGTCTACCTTCCACTGGTCTTGGTATTTTTTGATCGCCATTTTTTCTTCTAACTTATTGAGTTACTGAAAAAAGATGCACTTTTTTGAGCTGAACTTTTGATGGTAAAAACACACAAACGAAAAGAGACAGGGAAAAATGAGCACAAAAAAATGTGCAAAATAAGCGACGGAATCATATCATACGATATGATATGAGACGCAGGCAGGCAGGGAGTTCCCCGCGCTGCCTGTTTTTGTCCCCGTTTAGAACTGACAGTTTAGGATGCACGATTAATGGAGGTTAGTCAGAGCGGGTACGATGCAGCCTTTAAAGAAGACCCGCTACGGACTTCTCTAGGTGGAGCAGCAGAGAGATTTCTGCATACACTCTTGGATTACGCAGATAAAAATATAGATATAGTCTTTTGGGTCGTCATCTTATGCGTAATTGCCGCGAGCTATTATTTTGGCCGAAAACTGGGCCAGTCTGCAGCGAAAGCAGAGATTCAAGAACTGAAGTTAAAGGTTAAGCAGTATAAGAAGGCAGGGCTTCGATTGAGAGATAGAGCCGTGAAAGCGGAAGCTAAGCTTGAAGCCTATCAGGAATTAACCAAAGCAGGTGAGGTGACAGAATGACAGATTTAACGCTGTTTGTAGCTGTGGGCGGTGTTGCCTATTTAGCCTTACTCATTCTTATGGATAAGAAGGCACAAGCCACCCATGCTGAAATGTTAAAAGAATCGGATGAGTTGATTCGTCAATATCCGGATAACTTGGAAATGATTGATTATCTTCATAGGTTGTCTGAAGTATCAAGCAAACGTTTTGATATTATTTCTTACTTTTTATTTGGGATTAGCTCAATATTTCGGATACGGTTTATTAAAAAAGAACATAAGAAAATTAAACAGTCATTTTCCGATAAGCAATGGAAGGCGATGAACTTGATTTTTGCTAAATATTACTTTAAAAAACAGTTCTTTTTGAATCCAATTGTTACACTGTCAGTAGTTGGAGTTCAGTCGGCAATATTGTTAGCTATATTGTTGTCTGTTTTGATTCCTTTGTCGGTTTTGTTTTTAATTGGATATCTGATTAGAGCGCTGTTTAAATCAGCGGTATTGGTAAGAAATACTGTTGTTAATATTAGGTTTGTTCCTAACTGGATATTCAGAGAGATTAAGGTAGTAACCTTTTTAAGGCTGGATGGTAAGTTAGAGCCAGCACAATAAAAAAAAACACCCCTCGGGGTGGTTTTTTTTCGCCTGTATATCGTAGGATGATGTTTTACCGGATACCAACGGGGGCAGTATGAATCAGGAGCGTAAAGCAGAACTAAAGCGGATAAAGGCTGAACAGTTCCAGAAGGCTGCTGCTAAGTTAAAAGAGGCTGTTCAGGTGGGCAGGGTTAAAGTGATTCGCTGATCTTTGCAGAGGTTACAGAAACCACCCCTCGGGGTGGTTTTTTATTTGGCTGGAAAATTCTGAACGAGCCAAACAACTGCGCTGGTGATGAGTGGTGCTGCGGTGAGTAATACGGTGATAAGGAAGCGGTTCTCGCTTTTCATCATTTCGTGGGTGTCGTTCTTTACATTGGAGCGCATAAGCTCCAACTGCGTCGGGATGTTATCCATTTTGGCGGACATAGACGCCATTTCTGACCTGATCTCCCCACGAGACTTTTCAATATCGAGTTTTAATTCGTGGAACTCATCACGGGTAACGTGGCTCATTTCGGTGTCTCCGGTCTGATTGTTCTGCCTGCTTTTATTGAGCATAGAGGCTAATTTAGCCCCAGCTTCGTAGCTTTTACTATGCTTGGCAACTTCTAATAATTCAGGGGGAGTGTCGAATTCTGGAAAATAACCTCGTACGACCTTATTTGTTCTCATCTGTGGAATCCTGTCCTACAAACTCTTCAATTTTCTTTTCGACAAACTCTTTCCGGAAGAACATTCTGTTTCCACAGTTCAGGCAATCGGTAGCGTAGTGACGTGAGCTAGCTTGATAGGCCCGGGCAGTAGTGCTGCTTTCCATCGCGCGCAGAACATCTGACGGATCTGGTTCGATGGTATTTTCGATAGCAGTGGCATACTGCATAGCAAAGCCGTTAACTTCTGACGGGATAACCAGGGCTTCTTGATTACAGGCGTTACAGGTATCAACGCCTACCTTTTGCAGATAAGCTGAAAATAACTCAGTGGTAATGGCCTTAGCCGGGTTGTACGTGATCAGTTTTTGCCAGGGCGGCTCACCAATCCATTCTGTGGTTGGCTCCATGGCCTTCCATTTTTCGTAAAGTTCTTTTAATTCCATCTATTCATCTCCTTGTGATGGGTTGCCAGTTCACACAATAAAAGTGGGTAATAAAATGGCTCAACTTATCTCTTTGCTTTGGTTGTGCCTTGCTTTCCTCTACCCGTTTTGAAATCAGGCTTTTTATTGCTGGCAACTATGGCTCTACTTATTCCTTTATTCCCTTTTTCATTTATATCAGGGGTATTAGAAGGTCGATTACCCGCTGAAGGGTTAACAGCTTTGGTTTTTATTCCACCTGAGGAATTAGGATTGGTTACAAATGGCGTAAGCGTAACCTTAACTTTATGGGTTTTATGCGCTTTAACTTCGCCATTGATATCGACGACAACGAGGTTTGCTTTACCTCCGGCCTTGCCTTCCATGGTGAAGCTGACTTCAAGCTCAACATCTTTAAGAATAAAGAAAGGGTCGCTTTCCCCCTTCTTGATCGAAACCTCAAGTTCTTCTTTTACTTGGCTTATGAAGTCACTCAGCGTAACGGCTTTCTCTAGCATATTATCCAACTCCCTGATAAATCAGCTTTTTCCTACAAGAATATAAGCTCTAACTAATCCTTTCCCTGCCGATACGCAGGAACCAGCGAAATAGCACTTTTGCTGCAATTACCCAGTTTTGAGTTGATCCGCTTGCAGCTTGATCTCAGGCGAAATCTGCCCGCCCTCGGGGTTCACCTGCCCCGTCATTAGCCAAAGCGTGTATTGCGGAAACGCTGCACAAACCTGCTCAACTAAGCCCACTTTGGGTTCGTACCTGCCATTTTCTGCAGTCACTAATGTTTCTTTGTTTACACCTGTTGCCTCACAAAACTTAGGGCGTGATAGCCCCTCACATTCTCTGATGGCGCGAATCTTCTCACCGATCATGGTTGACATGATGGAGAACTCTCCTATATTCTCGGCTCAAGTTGGAGTTTTCTCCAACAGATAGCAACAAACGAACACACACGAACACAGACGATACCACAGGGGCGGAAAACCGCCCACAGATGAGGGATTAACGCCATGAGCAGAGCGTCATTTTCATTGGATTTGGACGGAATCAGCATCTCTGTTACCGCCCCGTATTGCACAGCTGAACAGTGGTCGGAGCGCACGGGCATTCCTGAAGCGGACGTAAAAAGCCGCCTCTACAAAGGCACGATTGCCCGCTACCAGCCCGTCCCCCGTGGTGATGTTTTTGTAAACGTCCTGCAGGAAGTCTCTAAAACCCTCGAAGCCAACCCCTACTAAACAAGGATGTGACCGATGTTAGGACAACAGCAACTTGCCAATAGTGCCCACGTACCGCCTGTGGAATTTCAGCAAAAGATTGATGACCTACACCTGAAGGCCGTGCTGGAACGGGTAAACGTCATTCAGCGCCAGTTGTGGGCGCGGGACACCAAACAGGCCATTGTTGAAATCAACAAACTGGAAAACCAGATCAAGCGGGAATTCCGCATCTGGACGGCAGAGAAAAAGCGCCTGCAGGTTGAGATTGATAGTTTGGTTCTGGGCCAGCAGCACCTGAATGATGCGCTGGATTTAGCCGAATCGCTGCAGGGCTAAATCATGGCCGTTCTACTGTCCCTCTATGACTACGGCCCCGACTGGATTAAAGACAAGCGAGAGAACCTTGTCCGTAAGCATTCCTGTCTGAATAAGTACATTGTGGCGCAGTTTAAAAAGCTGGCAGAGGATGATGTCTCTGCCGGTAACCGCTTTATCTTTGGCCTTGATCGTCAGTTGCAGATCGGGGCTTCCCCTATTCCTGATGACGTCTTGGAAGAAGCCAAGCCGGATGAAACCCCGTTCGATCTCTCCCTTAAATCAGCCGGGGCCGGTGGTATCCACGCCACGGCTACTGATGAAGAAAAATGTCAGTATGCGGGTGTGTTGGCGGATTCTATCGTTGAGGCAGAGCGCCACAGCTTTGATAACGCGGTCAGCGTCGGGATTGAGCAATGCAGACGCATGGGCTTTGAATTCCCTCTGGTGGATAACAAAGAAACCGCCATGACCACTGCCGTTAAAAAGCTGCAGGACCCAATGTGGTGGCGTAAGAAAATCCGCACAGAATCTAACCGCTTGGTTGAAGAGGTGATGCGGGAGCTGGAAAAGACTCATGTTTATGATGGGCTGTACGTCTCCAATGTCACCTTTGCCCGTCGCTGCAGTGATCAGCACCGTAATCAAACCCTGTTAGAGCTGATGCAGGCCGTCAACCAAGATGGTGACGAATACACCCTTGCCGAACTGGCAGAGCTGGGCCTGAGTAATCCTGAGAACCGTCACGCTGAAATGATCGTGCGGGTTAAGGGGTTAGAGGCATGGGCCAGTTATCACGGTGATGCAGCCGGTTTTTTTACGCTGACCTGCCCGTCTCGCTTTCACCCTATCAAGAAAAAACCTTTCCGGAAGAACAAAAAGTGGGACGGTTCAACCGTGCGTGAAGCCCACCAATACCTGAATAAAGTCTGGCAGCGGGTTTATTCTGCGTGGAACCGTGCTGGGATTCACTGGTACGGCATGTGGATCAGTGAGCCGCATCACGATGGCACACCGCACCGTCACGGCATTGTGTTCTGCAAGCCCCATCAGTTCCGGAAGATGACCCGCATCTTTCAGGAATACGCCTTCGGGATTCACCCCTGCTCAAAACGCCAGATTGAAACCAAAGTGCCCCGCTATCGTGGCGTGTGCACCTTGGAGCAAGCAGGCGGGGAGAAGGGCGCAGCCGAACACCGCTTTGCTATGGAACGCCTTTGGTATCGTCCGGAAGATGAAGAACGGGCCATCCGTGCCGGGAAAAAGGGCGTGGGCTCTGTGATCGGCTACATCATCAAATACATTTCCAAAAACATCACCACCCGCATGGCCGGACAGGTCGGGCTGGATGATTACGGGGAGCTGGCCAGCGTCACCTGTCACCGGGTCGCAGCATGGGCCGGAGTCCATGGCATCCGTCAATTTAACTTCTGCAAATGCCCGCCCGTGGGTGTTTACCGCGAACTTCGCAAGCTGGATGCAGAGCGGGAAGAGCACGTTCAAAACTGGCAGAAATCACAAAACGCCTCTGATGACACCAAAGCACTTCTAGCCCGTGCCAGGGCTGCAGCGGATGCCGGGGATTTTTTCGGCTACCTACAAAGCCAGGGCGGTGTGGCCCTTCGCAGAGCTGATTACCGACTGCAGCTCTGGAAGATGGACAAATACGACATTGAGGCAGGGCGTTACCAGATTGGCCGCTACGGTGAAGCGGTAGAGGGTACGTTCGGCCTGCAGCTTTCTAACTTTCAGATTCTGACCAAGTTCCACCGCTGGACGATTAGTCAGTTGCAGTTAAGCGAAGCGCCTCGGACTTGTGTCAATAACTCGACGCTACTCAATCCCGCACCGGGCACACCGGAGCCAACCGCAGAAGAAATCGTGAATACATGGGTCCAGGTACATCAGGAAGCCCATGAAGAGAACCTGAGATTCCGTGAAGAGTGGGAACACTGGTACGGGCCGCTCCCGAATTTAACGGAAGAACAGAAAGAAGCACTCAGGCCGAAGCCACAAACACCTGATCCGGAATCCGAAACCGACCTTGCAAAAGAATTGGTCGAACGCCTGTGGGCGGGTTGGGAGTCCGGCCAGCTGCACGACTTTGGCGATACACCAAAAACAGACGATTACAGCACCAGTCTGGCCGGACAAATGGCCGCTGAACTATGGGGAGATCTTGGGTATGCGTGATGTTGCCGTTTTGTTTGCCCGGTCAGATAGCAATTACAAACGCATCCCGGGTTGTGATGTTTGGGACTCAGAAAGAGACGCTTTGAACTGGACGGGCGGGGTTCCTGTTATCGCGCATCCGCCTTGTAGAGCTTGGGGCCAGCTGCGGAAGTTGGCTAACCCCCGTCCAGGCGAAAAGGAGTTAGCTTACTTTGCCGTTGATGCCGTCCGAAAAAATGGCGGGGTGTTAGAGCACCCGAAGAGATCCACGCTTTTTACTTGTCCGGCGGCGGGGTTACCGCAGCCAGGCGAACGGGATCAATTCGGGGGCTGGACGTTGCCAATATTTCAATCGTGGTGGGGGCATAGGGCAGAGAAGCCCACTTTTCTATACATCGTGGGTTGTGAGCCTAGCGATATTCCGGAAATTCCGTTGCTCCTGGGCGATGCGCACTTTGTTTGCGGTTCTCCCGGCCGGCGGGCAGACGGTTCTCGACTTCATAAGGGGGATTTAGGGTGGCGTCCAGAAATCACCAAAGCAGAACGGGAGCACACCCCGCCAGAGCTGGCGAAGTGGTTGGTTGAATTAGCGCAAAAGTGTAGGAGGGTAAAACAGTGAACGCAGCAAAACACATTATCAGCGAAGCACTGAGCTTTTTTATTCAGTTCGGTTTGTTTCTGTTGGGCGTTCAGATCGGGCTGAACGTGAAAGGGCATGAGCATGAATCCGCATTACTGATCGGTGCCGTCATGGCTGCGCTGATCTTCGGATACAACGATTGGAAGGAGATAAAGAAAAGTGAGCCAGAACCAAAACCGACTGAGTGATAAAGACCTGACCCGGTTTGTTGATGAACTTACTCAGCTGAAATACCGGATTGAAACCGCAAGCACTTTTCAGAAGCCGGGGCTTTTGAAAAAGGCGGGTGAGTTTCAGTTTCAGATCACCCGTGAATTAGTGGCCAGAGAGGTAGAACGCAATGGCTGAAATTGTAGGGGAAATCGTCTGTGAATGTGGGCGCAGAGCCTACATCGAGAAAACCAAGCGCAAGGGTAATTACCTGCAGAAGCGTTGCGGCACCAGCCGCAACGATGGCTGCGGGTTGAACCAACAAACAGGGGATTGGATTCAGTCCTATTGGCGCAAAAACATGGTCCCTGTGGGTTCGCTGGTGGTGGGTGAAGATTACCAGCCACACCCAAAAGACCTTGAAATGCAGGCTAAGGCGCAGGTTTCAGACCTACAGCCGGAAGCCTCAGCTTCTGAGCATCCGGAAGCCGAAAAAAAAGAACAGGTCACAGACCCAGAACCCCAGCAGGTTGAGGAACCTACCGAACCCCAGCAAAACCGCCAACTTGTGGAAGAGGGCAGCGGTTCCGGGTTCGGTAAGTTTCTTTTAGGTCTGGTGGTGGTTGCCGGGGCTGTAACCGGTATTCGATTGGCAATCTAACTAAGGTCACAACGATGTCTAAGAACAATGAAGCAGTAACAGAGCTGGAAGCCACTGAACACGAAGGTTTAGAGGGTCAATCAGACCAAGAGTTCACCCTGGATGACATGATGGGCGAGCTTGATCAGCCAACCCCGGAGCAGGTCAAAGAGCAGGCCAAACTGACCGCCTCAGAGCTGGAAGCCAAAGCGATTAAGAACCGCAAATTTGCAGCCGGTATTAACGGCACGTTTTGGTGGACGATGGGGACGCGCTGGTTAACCCCTAACGCAGTTGCCGCCATGCCAGACGAGCATAAAGAGGCAGGGGTTGATGCCTTTATGCCTCTGGCAGAAAAGCTCGACGGAGAGATGCCGCCTTGGGTAATGGAGATGCTGGAGAAATACGACTGGGCCATTGCTGCCGGTATGTATCTGGCCCCAACCGTCACGGCTCTGATTGATCTGGAAAAACAGGCCAAAATTGAAGCGGCCAAAGCTGCAGAAGCAGCCGCCAACGATGAAGAGCCCGAAGAACAGGGAACCGGCACTGATGGCGATTAATGAGAATACGAGTCTCCGTCGTCGTCATGTTTGTGTTACCGCCACTACGGGTGGCGGTAAGTCCCAGGCGATGTACGACATTATCCCAGCGAAAGGGGTTAGGGCTGTTTTCTGGGATGTAGATAAAGACCACGATTGCATACGATTTAATGATCAGAAGAAGTTTTTAATGGCGCTGAATAACGCGCATAAAAGCGGGAAGCCGTTTCGTATAGGTTGGAGCGGGGCGGATGAACTGGATATTTTCTTATGGTGGTGTAGTGCCGTATGGGCAATTCTGGATGGTCGGAAAGATACCTATGTGGTGATTGAAGAAGCGGCTGATTTAGAAATGGGAGCTGGTCGCCCACCACCGCAGTTGGGGCGGATCATTCGTAGAGGCAGGAAGTACGGGGCAATCATTGTGTCTTGTACACAGCGTTGTCAGGAAATCCCTAAGTCTCTATTAACTCAAACGAAAGAGGTCTATATAGGTCTGCAGGCAGAACACGATGCTAAGTATTTGGCTAATTTCTTCCCGGTAGACCCTAAAGAGCTCCCTAGAATGGAAGAGTTGACCTTCTTCAAAATAGAAAGAGGAGAGAAAACCAAGGTCAAAGTAACCTGGAAAGACCCGAAAAAAATATTCAAAAAAAGACGCCAGCCCGCAAAAAATTAGCCTGAAAACCGCTAAATCTGACCTATAGGTTTAAATCTAACCTATAGGTCACCCCCTCTTTACAACCGACCTTGCCCACCACTTACGCTTTCTCCCGTCTACTCAATCAATCGCAACGGGTGAAAGTACACCATGAGTAAAGTTCAGGAAGTCAAAGAAGCTGCAAAGCGCAACATTGATACCCGCATTGTGGTATCTGCCGTTGTAGCTACGGTGCTGATCGGTGTGGGTATCTACGCCATGAAACGCTTTGGCGGCAAGGCCGGTAAAGCAGCCGCAGAAATCGTGAAGGGTGGCAAATAATGCGTAAGTTCTGGAAACCTATGCTGCCCTTCGATATTTCCAACGAAGAGCAGAAAGCTACCGTGAAAATCACCGGTGGCCCTACCTATCACCGTGTTCATCTGATCACCAATGCGACACATGACAAGATTCGTCGTGTGCGTTTGCTGAATCACGGTGTTGAGAAACAGAGCTGGAAAGGTTCGCAGCTGCTGTATCTGCAGAAGTACCTGGGCAGCTTTGTTGATGATGCCGCAACGCTGACCGGTGAAACCGCTAACCGTGTGATCATTCCGTTCTCTGAAATGGAGTGCCGCACGGATGAAGGTCAGGACTTCACCGAGCTTGTTACCAGTCCAGCCGATAGCTGGGTTCTGGAAATTGAGTTTGCAGGTGTCGCAGAAATTGCAGTTAAAGGCCGTGCCGAGCGCTCCAGCGCCTTTATCACTCTGCCGGATAATTCCCAGCATAAGAAAGTCCGCACACAGATGCGTCGTGCGCAGACGCTGCAAATGCAGGCCCACGCGCTGGGTGAAAACATCTATGCCGATTTCCCTCAGAGTGCGGGCCGTCGAATTCGTCGCATGTTTTTTGAGTGCGCGGATATTGAACGAATCATCGTGCAGCGTGATGGCACCGACATTATCGAAATTTCTGATTCCGATAATAAATACGATCAGTTGGAAGCCAACCGAAAGCCGCAGCCGGGCATCTTCTGCTTCGATCCACTGGTTAACGGTTTCGGCAAGATGGATCTGTTCCGCACCATGTCAGCGGATACCGAACTGCAGTTCAAAGTGTATATCCGCCATGACGCGACAAAGCCGCCCGGTGTCATTCCGGTGCTGGTGGACTACGTGGAAGTTGAACAGCAGTAAACCGGGGGAGCGGGAATGTTTGATTTAGGCGAGTTCGGCGGAAACGTCATGGATCAGTTCGGACGGTTAACGGAAGGGCTGGTTGAGCGCGAAGTTGATCGTCATTTGGGCGTTGATGCCAACGATTCAGTCTCAAGCAACCCCGAAACATTTAAGCAGCCGAACCACGGTGAAGACGGTGACGGTACGGGCCTGCATTCAGGCCCAACCCCTGATCCACAGCTGCAGCCACCCAAACAGGATAAAACGCTGGTCTATGCCGGTATTGCGCTGGGGGCTCTGGCTGTTGTGGGTGTCATGCTGGTTCTTGTTAAGGGGAAATAGATGATTCCGGGTATTTCAACGGGTGGCGGGGGCTTTGCTGCAGACTGGGGAAGTACTGCCAGTAACCAGGGCGGTACTAATAGCTTGGGCGGTTTTAGCTTTGGTGATTACAACCCGCCCCCTGCGGTTAAGGCGGCATCTGCCAGCAGTTTGGGTGTGCCTCTGCTAATTGGTGGCGGGGTGCTGGTCGTAGGTCTGTTACTGGTACTGGCGGTGAAGAAATGAAGATTACAGCACTGAACTGGACCGCGCAGACAGACCGGGACATTGCTCAGGCGGCAGGTGCAGACCTGCCCCTGATCAGGGATCAGGTTAAAGCGGGTGAGGCAGATCTCTATCGTCTTGAATCTGATCAGACCGATTTACTGGTTGTGGCCCGTGGTGAATCAACCGTAACGGGCAAAGAGCTTGTGATTGTCTGTGTTCAGGGTCGGGGCATGAAAGATGCGGGGCCTGCTTTGATTGAGGCTGCTAAACAGCAAGAGTTTGAAAGCATCCGCTATCACTGTGAAAACCCAGCAGTACAACGACTGTATCAGCGTTATGGCTTTGCAGGCTATGAAGCAGAACGGGTTTATAAGATCGAGGTAGGCGGGTGATATGGGCAGTAAGTCGAAATCAAGTAATAAGACCTATAACAACATCGAGAACACCAATCTTCAGGGGATTAACGGGCAAAACGTGATTGCCGGTGATGGCAACCGGGTTACCAATATTTCTACAGATCACGGGGCCACGGCAGAGGCTGGGGCCACGGCCCGCACAGCGATTTATGCCAGTGCTGCTAATACCTCTCAGCTACTGGATACCGCAGGGGGGATGTTTGAGCGATCCAGCGAAACCGCACGGGAAACCCTCAACACCGCTGAAAATATGGCGGAAAACTCAATTTATCGGAGTTTGAGTTTTGCCAATGCCAGCCAGGAACAGACCAACAAGGTGTTATCCCAGGCCATGAAGCAAGCCGAATCTGCCAGCATGGGCGCAATGCAGGCTCAGGCGACACTTTCTGAAAAAGCGATGGCGAACGCTGCCAGCCTTGCAGAACAGACCGCGAACAACGGTCAGGCGATTGTGGCGAACAGTATGACCAAAATCATGTATGCGCTGGCAGGGGTGACCGGTTTGGTTGTCATTGTGGTGTTGTTTAAGGGGAAGAAATAATGCGTCAGGCTTTTTCTCTGACTGCGGGTATTTCGCAGGATCGGGCGGCAGGCGGGCATTTTATTGCCGCATCCCGGGTTAGTGGTTTTGTCACGGTAACAACAAACACCGGACGCGTATATCAGCTGGAATCCGGAAATGTGGTTTATCCGGATGGCGGTTATCAGTCCCTGTCTGTTGAAAGCAATACAGATCAACAGGTTGTGCTGTTGTGCGGTTATGGTCGGTTTGAACAGGTTGCCGAGAAAGTAGAAGCCATCATTTCAGGTATCGTTAAGACGGAAATGATCAACGAAATTAGTGCAAAGATTGATAGTGCTGTTGATGTTTCTGGTTCGCGTGTCGAGGTCATCAATCAGCTAGCCGCAGAAATCGTAGGCTTGGTGGATGTATCGGGGTCTGAAATTGGTATTTCTGGCCTGGTCGATGTTACCGGCTCTGACGTGGGTATTTCGGGTGCTGTTGATGTGTCGGGTTCCCAGGTCGAAATCCTAAACCAGATCACAGCAGCTATTGCCGGAAATGTGGCGGTCACTCAGGCCGGGGCATGGTCGGCAGAAGTGACTAACACCGTGCAGACCAAAGAGCTTTTAGCGTCATCAGTAACCGAGCATCCGCAAGCCACATTGACCAATGCCGGTGATAGTTCATCTCTGGCAGTCAATGCTAATCGTCGTGATGCGGTGGTGATCGCACCGGACACCAACACCGGGGCGCTAACCGTTACGGGTGGGCACACGTTATCAGCTGGCCAACGGGTAACGCTGGAGCGTTTTACAGGTATGGTTAATGCCACTGCAGATACCGCAGGGGACAAAGTTCAATTTATTGAGTGGGTACGATAGTGAACAGCTTGTTGGCCGTTGGGGATCAGTCTGTTTTGGGTGACCTGAAACAGCTTGCAAGTGCTGTATCAGGTACTGTACCGGTTTCAGTTGCTTATCAGACCGATGTAACCGCAAAGGTGTTAAGCCCAGAAAATGGGGTTGTTAAAGGGTTTGTTCACCACGTAACGCCACTGCGTCCGGATGATGGCGGGCTGTTCATTATCGATATGCCCGGCGTTGTCATCAGCGTTGATTCAGAGCCGTATTTTGAAGCGGAAGCACTGGCAGCAACGATCTACCTTGATCTGGATACCAAGGCAGATCGATCTCAAGACATGCCGCCTTCAACCAATGATCTGAATTTCTATGAAGACATTCGTGAAGGCTGGGGCAATCGTGCTTTCAATGAAAGTAACGAATACATCTACACCTGCTATGTGAATTCAGAAGGCTTTGTAACTCTGCGCTGGATGTTCTGGCCAGGTGTTTATAAGTGGCTTAGTTATTTAACGGTTCGCCAGTTGGGGGGCAGGGCTTATCAGAAAGATGGTTTTAAAGCCGTGTTTTCTGATCGGCACACACTCTGAATATGAAGAGAATCATTCTGTTAGCCTTTGTCGGGCTGGGAGCTTTACTGATGACAAATCGTCAACGCTGGACACCACCAGCTGCAGCAGAACCTTATCTGCCGGAAATTATGAAAGCTGAATATCAGCACGGTATGCCTCAGTACCTGATGGCCCGCTTGCTGTATCAGGAAAGCCGATACCGTCGTGACATCATCACCGGTGAGACAAAAAGCCGTGCAGGAGCAACGGGTATTGCTCAGATCATCCCGCGATGGCATCCGGAAGCGAAACCGCTCGATCCTGTCCACAGCATTCACTATGCCGCCAACTATCTGGCACAGCTGCGTAATCAGTTTGGCGACTGGGAAACTGCTTTGGCTGCTTACAACTGGGGGCCGGGTAATGTGAGAAAAGCTCAGCGTAACCACGGGGATGAGTGGTTGGCATCGGCACCACTGGAAACCCGTAACTATGTTTCCCAGATTTGGGGCGATGTGGCGTGATATGGGCTTACTCAACAACAAACAGTTTGCCACCCTTCTGGTGTTGGCTGGCTTTGGCGCTTACTGGCTCTATCGCAAATCTACCCAGTTGGTAGACGCCACAGCTGAACACGTAGAAGACAGCCTGTCATGGTGGGGCTATCAAATCGAAAAAGCCGGTGATGCAGTGGAAAGCATCGGAATGGATGCCTTCGATAAAAAACACCGCCACGTAAACAAGCTCATGAATGACGCCCAATACGCCAGGTGGAAGAACGCTGTATTAACTGGCCTGCTACCAGAACCGGAGTATGACTGATGAAACACGCCATGATAGGCGCAGCCCTTGGCGCTGCAGTGGGAGTGTTGGCCGTGAGCTTTATGGTTCGCAGAGCCGCCGCTGCAACTGGGGAATCGTCACCTAAAACACTTTGGATGTAGTCGGTGAGCACTCAAACAAGCAATAACCTGAATAGCATCATGTTGGCCGTGTTACTGGGCGTCATGGGCTGGAACACTGTCACGTTGCAGGGCATTACAACGGTGCTGCCCGTGATGGATTACAGAATTGAACAGCTGGAGAAAAAGACGTGAAAAAGATCAACTGGAAAAAGTGGGCCCTTCGAGGCGTAGTCGTCTGCGTACTGGGTGCGGTAGGCGTAGAAAATACCGAGTTGGGTTTTACCATTGCGGATGCAGTTAGTGGCCTGATTTAATAAATCCTAGGCACAAAAAAAAGCCACCTTTGCGGGTGGCTTTTTTGTGTCTCCGTCATACTGTGTGGAAAGTATGTGGAGAGTTTTTCTGTTAACTTGCTTAAAACTTCAAGCAAATCAACGACTTGATTGGTGGAGGTGGGGGGAGTCGAACCCCCGTCCGCCAGTCCTCTGCCATCGGCTCTACATGCTTAGTTTCGTCTTTTAGTTTAACGCTTGGCACTCCAACGAACAGGATTACCTAGCGCGAGTCTCTAAAAGTTTTAGAAGCGCGGTCTGAGACGGACGTTGCTTCGAGCCTGTTTCGCGGGCTCATACCTCGTCTAGAAGATACAGGCATCTTCCGTCTGAGGGAGCAGCATTAAGCTGCTAGAGCGTAGTTTTCGTCGTTTGCGACTATTAAATTGTAACGCTGGATTTACGAGATACGTTACCCTCTCGACATGCACCTCAGGGTTTGAAACCGGCGTCGAAGCCATGTCACCCCCAAAGAAGTCGGGCATTCTAACAGAGTTGCCCTGGGTTTGCCTAATTATCAGGCGGTGGCTAACTTAGCCTGCGTGTTCGCGCACAATACGCTGTTTCTGACGACCCCAGTCACGGTCTTTTTCCGTGGCACGTTTGTCGTGCAGTTTCTTACCGGTTACCAGTGCGATCTCGCATTTAACTTTGTTGTTTTTCCAGTACAGCGCCAGAGGTACACAGGTGTGGCCTTTTTGCTGAGTGGCAGCAAAGATCTTTGCGATCTCTTTCTTATGCAGTAAGAGCTTACGGTTGCGGGTTGGTTCCGCAAGTATGTGGGTTGATACGCTGATTAAAGGGGTGATATGCGCCCCCATCAACCAGACTTCACCTTTGTGCATGATGACATAGCCCTCTGTGATCTGGACTTTACCGGCACGCAGGCTTTTCACTTCCCAACCAGCCAGAGACAAGCCCGCCTCGAACTTTTCATTGACATGAAATTCGTGACGCGCGCGCTTATTCAGGGCGATGGTTGGACTGGTAGATTTTGCTTTCTGTTTCTTAGCCATAGCGAGCATTATAAATCCAAGTCAGGCAAAGGGCTATCAGGCGAAACCGTTAAAAATCAAAATCATGCTACAATTCTGCTTTTAAGTGGGCAGCGGTACCGACGGCTGTCTGTTTTTGCTACTGATTTGACCTTTTTTACACTGCTCTGGGTTTTCTGGGGCAGGGTCAAGACGATGAAAGCGAGAGTGTCATAAATGACAACTGTGACCCGAAGCGCGCTGGTTATGCATTCTGCCCGTGAGATGTACGATCTGGTAAATGACTGCGAGTCCTACCCTAAATTTTTGCCCTGGTGCAGCAACGCGACCCTGATAGAGTCTTCAGAGGTGCATATGGTTGGTAAGCTGGAGATTGCGAAGGCGGGTATTAAGCACAGTTTTACCACCCGAAATACGCTGGAAGCACCACATCATATTCACTTGCAGTTGGTTGATGGGCCATTTAAAAAGCTGGAAGGTGACTGGAAATTTGAAGCCCTGTCGGAAGAGGCCTGCAAGGTCACTCTGACCATGGAGTTTGAGTTTGCCGGCAAGCTGCTTAGTATGGCGCTCGGTGGGGTCTTTAATCAGGCGGCCAATACGATGGTTGAGGCATTCTGTAAGCGGGCGGATGAGGTCTATGGTCGATAATATGGATGCTAAGCAGATTCGGGTAGAGGTGGTTTACGCTCTGCCAAAAGAGCAGAGAGTTGTTGAGTTGTTTGTGCCGGAAGGCACGACGGTTTTGCAGGCTGCCGAGAAGTCTGGTTTGGATAAGCACTATCCGGAGATTGATCTTGTGACAGCATCGCTGGGTGTTTTCAGTAAGATATCGAAGAAACCCGCTGAGCAGGTGTTGAGGGAAAATGATCGTGTAGAGATCTATCGGGCGCTGGTTGCTGATCCTAAGAAGGTGCGTGCTAAACGGGCGGCTAAACAGAAGAAAGACTGATTCTTTTCAGCCGGGCCGGATGGCTTTAAAAACTGACAAAAAATGGCCCGATGGGATCTCTCCCATCGGGCCATTTGTTATTCGGTAAACTGTTACGGTGTTCGGGTTATCTCCGCCAGGCGATTGTTTTCGAACCTGAGAGAGACACGCTGTTGGGTGACTTCATCCCGAGGAGATTTTGACCAATAGATGTAATCCCAGCGATTCTGATTCAGGCTGGACGGGGTCAGTGGGTTGCCCATGACAAAGGCGACCTGTTCCCGCGTGAGACCGGGTTGAAGTTGATTGATCATCTCGTCGGTCATTACCTGACCTTGCTGAAGTTCCTTTTTATAGACACCTGGGAAAATACAGCCGGAAAGTGTGACTATCGACGAAAAGATGACTAAAATGATCAGTCTTTGCATATGAGAATATCTTTCACCTTGTTGTGCAAGTCTGGGATAATACCGGAAATTAGCACCGACTGCGAAGCGAGACCGAAAAAACATGGCAGATGAAAATCAGGAACTGAAAAAAGCAGGCCTAAAAGTAACCCTACCGCGCATTAAGATTCTTCAACTGCTGGAAAGTGCCGATGCACACCATATGAGCGCTGAAGATGTTTATAAAGCGTTGTTGGAGGCCGGAGAAGATGTAGGTCTTGCTACTGTGTATCGTGTGTTGACTCAGTTTGAGTCTGCAGGTCTTGTGGTTCGCCATAACTTTGATGGTGGCCATGCGGTATTTGAGTTGGCAAAAGATGAACACCATGATCACATCGTTTGTGTAGATAGTGGTGAGGTGATTGAGTTCTTTGACCCTGAAATTGAGCGTCGTCAGCATGAGATTGTCGCTGAGCACGGTTATGAGCTGGTGGACCACTCTCTGGTGCTCTACGTGCGAAAGAAAGACAGCTGATAAGCTGCCTTTACAATACCCGCACTGTTAAAAAGCCTGCTTCCTTAAGAAGAAAGCAGGCTTCTGCTCAGCGTTGCTGTTGCTTTAGTTGCGGGCTCTCAGCAGTGGCGACAGCACAAGCCCTGCGTACAAGCCTGCACCAACGGCTACCGCCAGCAGTGCTAGGATATCGGTGGTGGTCTGTACATAACTGAGCTGTGACAGTGTTAATGTCGGAGCCAGCAGAGCGGCAGCGATGCCGATACTGAGACTCAGGCCGTATACCAGCCCCGGCACCCTGCCCTTCTTGCCTCGCCCGGCCCATTGTGCGGCCATCAATAAAACCGCCAGCAATAGCAGCAACGGCCAGTAAGGCTGAAGGCTGTATATGATAATGGTGAGTACACCTGAAAACGTCATAATCGGGCTCCCTATACCTGGCCGTTCAGCATGGCGTAGTACGCCGGTTGCAGCATCTTTTCTTTCATTACCCAGACTGCCCACGACTCTTCTGTCGGATCGATAAAGGAGAAAGAGGGCATGAGTTCACCGCCATAACCAAACTCAGCCAGTATTGCTTTGCCGACAGAAGTGATCAGTGGGCATGACGTGTAGCCATCATATGCAGCGGTTAGCGGACGATCGGCCAGATAGTTGAGAATGTTGGTCTCAGCAACCGGAGCTTGTTTCTTTACACTGGCTGCGGTCTTGCCAAAGGGGGTGCCGATCACATCGCCGACACCGAAAATTTCGGGATAGCGACGATGTTGAAGACTGTACTGATCGATCTCCAGCCACTGATGAGCCATGCCGCCTTCCTGCCAGGCCAGTTCACTGTGGCGGATCGCATCGGGCGCACTCATTGGTGGCACCACATGGATAAAGTCATAGGCTTCCTGCTGACGCTGGCCATCTGTTGTTGTGAAGGTGGCTTTTTTGGCTTCAGCATCAATCGCGGTCAGTACGCGCTGATCATGAAATCCTACTTTTTGCTCCTGCCAGCGGTTAAGAACAAAATCGTTGTAAACCGGTACGGAGAAAACTTTGTTCGGGTATGGCGTGAAGAAATCGACCTGAAAGTTATCCCTTCTGTCGGTATCTTCCAGTCGGGAAAGTGTAGTGAAAGTCATTTTCAGCGGTGCCCCGGCACATTTGATCGGGGTATTGCTCAGGGTAAAGATCGCGCGACCCTCGCCAGCGTCGATCAGGGATTCAATCTGGCGGTTGGTTGCTGTAGCGGCTTCCGCACCGGCGTAGACACTGCCGATTCCCTTTTGTCCGACCAGATCCGGACTCATACCTTCAATATCGGCGTAGTTGAGCTGGCAACCGGTGGCGATCACCAGTAGGTCATACTGGATCATCTGTCCGTCTTCCAGCCTGACGGCACGTTTATCCGGAAAGAACTCCGCGGCATCTGATGGAATCCAGTGGGCCGCAGAGGGTAGCCAGTCCTGCGTAGGGGTGATCACCTGTTCTGCAGTCCAAAGCCCTGAGGCAACCAGGGTGTAACCTGGCTGGTAGTGATGCTTTGGTCGCTTGCCCGCGATGGTGATGCGAGCACCGGATAGCGCATTATTCAGACGGTTGGCCATGGCGGTTCCGGCTGCTCCGGCCCCCAGAATCAAAATCCGGGCCTGAGTTTTTTGCCGGGCAAAGGCAATACCAAAGGGTAGGGCTGAAGCTGCAGCGGTGCCCAGTCCCCATTTAATAAATTGCCGACGCTTGGGGTTGTGGGTGCGGTGTTTCAATGGGGGCATTGTAGCTCCTCCGTTGACGTTTATATTTTATTTAGTTATATCTTTATAAGAATTTGTTTTAATAGATTTAGATTATGGAAGCTTGAATCGAAATCGCAAGCTTTCCGCTTAGTCATTTTGTCGCACCTGCTACTGGGTGCGGCGCGCTACAAGAGGTTGAGTATGAAAAACATACTGGCAGCTCTGGCTGTCGTTTCGTCATCATTGGTATTTTCGGGTGGGTTGCAGGCGTCTGAATTAGGACTGACGCCTGTTCAGGCCTATGAGATGAATAAGGATGTGAGTGCCCCGGTTCTGTTGATCGATGTGCGTGATCCGGTCGAAATCATGTTTGTCGGTTTTACCGATGAGGTGGATCTGAATATTCCTTACCTGATGGTGGATCGGTCACAGTGGGATGAGCAGAAGAAACGTTTCCGTTTGTACCGTAATCCGGATTTTGCTGCCCAGGTAGAACAGGCGTTACAGACTCGCGGGTTGGATAAGAATGCAACGGTGATTACTATGTGTCGTTCCGGCAGTGAGCGCGGCCTGCCTAGTGCCGCATATCTACGGGAGATGGGGTTTAAAAATGCTCACTACGTGGTGAACGGTTTTCAGGGCGGTTCACTGAAAGACGGTGAGCACAAGGGGATGCGGATTAAGAACGGCTGGCAGAACTCAGGCTTGCCGTGGGGCAGCAAGCCTAATCCGGATAAAATCTATCGTATCGATCGCTGAGGCTATCGGATGGGCTTCTAAGGTAATCATTAGAAAGCGTCGTGTCGACAGCCGTCAGGCCTGCGCTTTCTCTTTGCTTATTGCCAGCATCTCAGCAGCGTGAGCCAATGTTTGTTCGGTCAGATCGACACCGCCGAGCATTCGGGCCAGCTCTGTGGTTCTGTCCGGATCCGCCAGCCAGTTCATTTGAGACTTTGTGGTGTCTTTGGTGCTGTGCTTGCTGATATGCAGGTGTTGGTCGCCTTGTGCCGCGACCTGAGGCAAGTGAGTCACGGACAGAATCTGACCTTTCTTCGCCAGATTATGCAGTAGTTTGCCGACAATCTCGGCAGTGCCGCCACTGATACCGACATCCACCTCATCAAAGACCAGTGTCGGGATGGTCGATGTCTGGGCGGTGACCACCTGAATGGCGAGACTGATTCGCGACAGTTCACCACCGGATGCGATCTTGATCATCGGCTTAGCTGGCTGGCCGGGGTTGGTACTGATCAGAAATTCCACATCATCGGTGCCGGTGGGCTGGAAGCTTTCACTGTTCTTAATTGCGACCTCAAAACGGGCGTTGCTCATGCCTAGCTGAGCCAGCTGTTCATTGATGCTCTTGTTCAGTTTCTGACCAAAGCGATGGCGCTTCTGATTCAGTTTTGCGGCATGTTCACGGTATTGGGTGGTCAGGGTATCCAGCTGTTCTGCCAGCTGGTCGATGTTTTGTGGGCCGCTTTCGATATTGTCCAGTTCATCACGCAGGGCAAGGCTGTGGCTGTACAGCTCTTCCGGCGTGATGTGGTGTTTCCGGGCAAGCTGGTAAATAGCAGAAAGACGTTCTTCGACAAACTGCAGGCGTTCCGGGTCAAGTTCACAGCGTTCTATAAAGAAGCTGAGTTCCCGGGAGGCTTCTTCCACCTGAATCAGGGCGTCGTTCAGCATCTGGCCGATATCCCCAAGGCGCGGGTCCTGAGAGGGAATCTGACTGAGTCGCTGGCAGGCGTGGTTCAGTGCCTGGCGGGCTCCGCCATCATCGCCATCGCAAAGATCCAAAGTCGCCTGACCTTCAGATATCAGGGTTTCGGCATTCGCCAGTTCCTGCTGTTCATTTTCCAGTTCCTGCAGCTCGCCTTCCTGTAGACCCAGTTGTTCCAGTTCTTCCACCTGATAGCGCAACAGCTCAAGGCGTGCCTGCTGTTCGCTGTCCTGGGTTTTCAGTTGTTCCAGCTGTTTACGAACCTGCTGCCACTCTTTGTAGATGAGGCGCTGCTTATCGACTTCCGATGTCAGATGACCAAATTCATCCAGCAGTACCAGATGGGTTTCCTTTCGCAGCAGAGATTGGTGTTCGTGCTGTCCATGGATATCAATCAGGTGGCTACCCAGCTGTTTCAGCTGTTGGGCGGAGCAGGGCTGGCCGTTGATCCAGGCTTTGGAGCGACCATTGGCATGGATTACCCGGCGGAGTACGCACTCGCATTCATGGTCATCATCGGTCAGTTCCTGATTCTCAAGCCAGTGTTTTGCCTGAGTAAGGGCGGTGATATCAAAGTGTGCATGAATCTCTGCTTTGGCGGCACTGTGCCGTACGCTGTCAGCATCAGCACGATCCCCAAGGGCCAGACCCAGAGCATCCAGCAGAATCGATTTGCCAGCACCGGTTTCACCGGTGATCACGGTCATACCGGGAGGAAGATCCAGTTCAAGATGTTCAACAATAGCCAGATTGGTGATCGCTAAATAGGTCAGCATCAATGCATCCTCGCGCCGGTCGTTTCTGCCGGTAATAAAAAGACGTTTCAGGTCTCGCTGTTCAGGCGTTGCTTGAGAAAATATTGTCTTAGCAATTGTGGTCGCTAAAACGAACATGGCTATTTATACAGTATTTTTACGGCAAGGGGCAAATGCTGTGAATCACCTGAGTAGCCGTATTCATGCTGCTTGAGGCGTAGCGGAACCCGCTTTAGTCGCTTTTTTTAATCAAAAACACCGTTTATAGGGAATTAGCCCTGAAAAAGGGTTGAAAAAAAAGCGGCTAACCCAATATAGCCAAGCAATTGGTGATAACAGATCTGAAGCGAGAGATACAGACGCAATGACTACTGAAGAGCAGAAAAAGACCGCACAGGAAGAGCTGGATCAGGCTCAGCAGACCGCCGAAGAAGCGCAGGCTGCTCAGGAGAATCTTGTTGAAGGTGATCTGGTAGATGACGCCGCAGAGTCTGATGCTGCTGCCAGCGAAGTAGCTGCCCTTGAGGAGCAGCTGGCACAGGCTAAAGATCAGGTATTGCGTGCTCATGCGGATGCTCAGAATGCCCGCCGTCGAGCAGAGCAGGATGTGGAGAAAGCGCACAAGTTTGCGTTGGAGAAGTTCACTAAAGAGCTGCTGCCGGTATTGGACAGTCTTGAGCGTGCCGTCGAAGCCTTTGATCAGAATGAAACACCGGAAGCCTTGCGCGAAGGTGTTGAAATGACCCTGAGTATGTTTGTCAGCACCTTGGGTAAATTCAATGTTGAGCAGCTGAACCCGCAGGGCGAGCCGTTTGATCCGCAGTTCCATGAAGCGATGTCTATGGTGCCTAATCCGGAAGTAGAGCCGAATACCGTGATTGCAGTTATGCAGAAAGGTTACCTGCTGAATGGTCGCCTGGTTCGCCCGGCAATGGTAATGGTTTCTAAGGCTGCATAGCGCTTTATAAATCTGCAAAAAAATTAAATGGCAGGCCTTGAAAGAAAATGTAAAGGCCGCATATAGCAGTTAAATGCAAAGAAAAGTGGCGAAAAGCGCAGCTAAAGCCGCTAAGTCTACAGAATTAGATTGAAAGATCGGAGAAGATTATGGGCCGTATTATTGGTATTGACTTAGGTACAACCAACTCTTGTGTTGCTGTAATGGATGGTGAAAAAGCTAAGGTGATCGAGAACGCTGAAGGCGATCGCACCACTCCATCGATTATCGCATTTACTGAGGATAACGAGATTCTGGTTGGTCAGTCGGCTAAACGTCAGGCTGTGACTAACCCGAACAACACTCTGTTCGCTGTTAAGCGTCTGATTGGTCGTCGGTTTGAAGACGATGTTGTACAGAAAGACATCAAAATGGTGCCTTACTCCATCGTTAAAGCGGACAACGGTGACGCTTGGGTTGAAGTAAAAGGCGACAAGAAAGCGCCACCACAGATCTCTGCAGAAGTTCTGAAGAAAATGAAGAAAACTGCAGAAGACTACCTGGGTGAAGAAGTGACTGAAGCGGTCATTACTGTTCCTGCATACTTCAACGACTCTCAGCGTCAGGCGACTAAAGACGCCGGCAAGATCGCAGGTCTGGACGTAAAACGTATCATCAACGAACCAACCGCTGCTGCACTGGCATACGGTATGGACAAAGCCCGTGGTGACCGCACTGTAGCGGTATACGATCTGGGTGGTGGTACTTTCGATATCTCTATCATCGAAATCGCTGAGGTAGACGGCGAGCACCAGTTCGAAGTACTGGCGACTAACGGTGACACCTTCCTGGGTGGTGAGGATTTCGACCTGGCAGTCATCAACTATCTGGCAGACGAGTTCAAGAAAGAGTCCGGTATCGATCTGCACAACGATCCTCTGGCACTGCAGCGTCTGAAAGAAGCCGGTGAGAAAGCGAAGATCGAACTGTCCAGCAGCCAGCAGACTGACGTTAACCTGCCGTACATCACTGCAGACGCGACCGGTCCTAAGCACCTGAACGTAAAACTGACCCGTGCGAAGCTGGAGTCTCTGGTTGAGGATCTGGTACAGCGCTCTCTTGCGCCATGTGAAATCGCTCTGAAAGATGCTGGCCTGTCCACGTCTGAGATCGACGACGTAATCCTGGTGGGCGGTCAGACCCGTATGCCTCAGGTTCAGGCGAAAGTTGCTGAGTTCTTCGGTAAAGAGCCACGTAAAGATGTTAACCCTGACGAAGCGGTAGCCATCGGTGCGTCTATTCAGGGTGGTGTACTGGCCGGTGACGTTAAAGACGTTCTGCTGCTGGACGTAACCCCTCTGACTCTGGGTATCGAAACTATGGGTGGCGTTGCGACTCCGGTTATCGATAAGAACACCACGATTCCGACTAAGAAATCTCAGGTGTTCTCAACCGCTGACGACAATCAGACTGCGGTAACTATTCACGTGGTTCAGGGTGAGCGTAAGCAGGCGACTCAGAACAAATCTCTGGGCCGTTTCGATCTGGCTGATATCCCACCGGCTCCACGCGGTGTACCACAGATCGAAGTAACCTTCGACATCGACGCGAACGGTATTCTGAACGTAAGCGCGAAAGACAAGGCGACCGGTAAAGAGCAATCCATCGTGATTAAAGCATCTTCCGGTCTGTCGGATGATGAGGTAGAGCAGATGGTTCAGGACGCAGAAGCTAACGCTGAAGCGGATAAGAAGTTCGAAGAGCTGGTACAAACCCGTAACCAGGGTGACACCATGCTGCACGCTACCAAGAAAACTCTGGAAGAAGCGGGCGACAAAGCCACTGCTGAAGAAAAAGAGAAGATCGAAGCGGCGATCAAAGATCTGGAAGAAGCGCTGAAAGGCGATGACGCAGAAGAGATCAAAGCTAAGACTAACGCTCTGACTGAAGCATCCGGTGAGCTGGCGCAGAAACTGTACGCCGAGCAAGCTGCTGAAGCACAGCAGGGTGAAGGTAGCCAGCAGGCAGATGCACAGGGTTCTGCTAAAGCAGACGACGTGGTAGATGCTGAGTTTGAAGAAGTGAAAGACGACAAAAAATAAGTCGCCTTAAGCTAAGGAATGCAGGAACGCGGGAGACTCTCCCGCGTTCTTGTATCCGAACCTTTTTCAGACCCTTCCCTCTTTCATAACCTATGGTTAGCTAGCAATGTCAAAGCGTGATTATTACGAAGTTCTGGGTGTTTCCAAGAGCGATGATGAGAAGGCTATTAAAAAGGCTTATCGTCGTCTGGCGATGAAATACCACCCGGACCGTAACCCGGATGATGAAGAAGCAGCGGAAAAATTCCGTGAAGCAACCGAGGCTTACGATGTACTGACCAGCGCAGATAAGCGTGCGGCCTACGACCAGTATGGTCATGCGGGTGTTGATGGTCAGGCCGGCTACGGTGGTGGCGGCTTCGGCGGCGGTGCCGGTGGTTTCGGTGATATTTTTGGCGATGTATTCGGCGATATCTTTGGTGGCGGCGGTGGTCGTCAGCATGATCCGAATGCACCGCAGCGTGGTTCCGACCTGCGTTATCGTCTGGATCTGAATCTGGAAGAAGCGGTACATGGCACCACGGTCAGCATTAAAGTGCCGACGTTGGTTGAGTGTGATTCCTGTGACGGAACCGGCTCTGCAGATAACTCTGCGCCTGTCACCTGTTCCACCTGTGGTGGTCACGGTCAGGTACGTATGCAGCAGGGCTTCTTCTCAGTGCAGCAGACCTGCCCAACCTGTCACGGTCGAGGTACGCAGATTAAAAACCCATGCCGTAAGTGCCATGGCGATGGTCGTGTTCAGGAACAGAAAACCCTGTCCGTTAAGATTCCGCCGGGTGTTGATACCGGTGATCGTATCCGCCTGTCCGGTGAGGGCGAAGCGGGTGCTAATGGTGGTCCGGCGGGCGATCTCTATGTTCAGGTCAGTGTGCGTCAGCATGCGATTTTTGAGCGTGATGGTCGTGATCTGTACTGCGAGGTGCCGGTATCCTTTGTTGATGCGGCTTTAGGCGGTGAGCTGGAAGTGCCGACGCTGGATGGCCGTGTAAACCTGAAGATCCCTGCGGAAACTCAGACCGGTAAGATGTTCCGTCTGCGCGGTAAGGGCGTTAAGCCGGTTCGCGGTGGTGCTCAGGGCGATCTGATGTGTAAGGTTCTGGTGGAAACGCCGGTGAATCTGACCGATCGCCAAAAAGAGCTGCTGAAGGAATTTCAGGGCAGTATGGAAGATACCGAAGGCCGCCATTCACCCAAAACCAATAGCTGGTTTGATTCGGTGAAAAAGTTCTTTGAAGACTTCAAGAGCTAAGCGTTAGAATCAGCCTTCAGCAGGAAGCGATGCCCGTTAAGCGATAGCCATCTGTTACCACTTGTTGGGCCGCTTCCTGTTTTTATTTCTGAATCATTAAACCGTTTTTGGCTTGGTGATGGTCCATCAGCGTTTTACTTCCCCTGACGGGATATCTGATTTGAGGTGAGTTATGGCACCTGTTCAACTGGATTCACAGGCTCTGTGGCGCGAGATTCAAGAGGAAGCGCGTCTGGAAGCGGAGCGTGAACCTTTTCTGGCGAGTTATTTTCACAGCACCATTATCGGTCACAACGACTTTGCCAGCGCCCTGTCCTATCTGCTGGCGGTTAAACTGGCAGATGATGTGATGCCAGCGGTCAGTCTGCGTGAACTGATCGAAGAGGCGTTCACCAGTGAGTGTCAGATTATCCGTTCCACCTGTCAGGATATTGTTGCCGTTCGTGAACGTGATCCCGCGATTACGCAGCTTTCAACAGTGCTGCTCTATCTGAAAGGCTTTCATGCCCTACAGGCCTATCGTGTGGCGCACTGCATGTGGTGCCATGGTCGTCGCTCCATGGCGCTCTATCTGCAAAGCCGTATCAGTCAGGTGTTTCAGGTTGATATTCACCCAGCGGCCAAGATTGGTCGGGGCGTGATGTTCGATCATGCGACCGGTATTGTGATCGGTGAAACCTGTGTGATTGAAGATGATGTTTCTATTCTGCAGAACGTCACCCTGGGCGGAACCGGTAAAGAGAGCGGTGACCGTCACCCGAAAATCCGTGAAGGCGTGCTGATTGCAGCCGGTGCTAAGATTTTCGGCAATATCGAGATCGGTGCCGGTGCCCGTATTGGGGGTGGCTCCGTGGTGTTGAATGATGTGCCGCCGCATATGACTGCCGTAGGGGTCCCTGCCAAGATTGTCGGCAGCTCGGGCTGTGAAAAACCGGCGCTGGATATGAATCAGCAGATCTCGGAATCAAAGAGTTAAGCGCTGGTCGCTGATCCGAATTCTCATCAGAAAGCTTTGGATGTTGGCTTTCTGTGCTACAGAACCCTGTCAGGCGCACTGCGTCGTTAAGAAAGAATAAAGGAAAGCAAGATGATCAAAGTAGCTGTAATCGGTGCAGCCGGCCGCATGGGCAAAACCAATATTGAAGCGGTCACTCAGGCAGAAGGCGTTCAGCTGGGTGCTGCCATTGTAGAGCCGGACAGCAGTCTGATTGGTGTTGATGCCGGTGAAATGGCAGGCGTTGGTAAGCTGGGTGTGGCGGTTGTCGGTTCTCTGGAAGACGCGAAAGATGACTTTGATGTGCTGATCGATTTCACAGCGCCTCAGGTCACCCTGTCCAATCTGGCGTTCTGTGCCGAACATGGCAAAAAGATCGTGATCGGTACCACAGGTCTGAACGACGAAGAGAAAGCCGAGCTGGAATCCTTTGCGGATAAAGTAGCTATTATGTTTGCGCCGAACATGAGTGTTGGTGTGAATGTGACCCTGAAATTGCTGGAGATGGCTGCCAGTGTGCTGGGTGATGACTACGATGTTGAGATCATCGAAGCGCACCATCGTCACAAGGTTGATTCTCCGTCCGGTACGGCGCTGCGCATGGGTGAGGCGGTCGCTGATGCCTTAGGTCGCGATCTGAAAGAATGTGCCGTTTATGGTCGTGAAGGTCAGATTGGCCCGCGCACTCAGAAAGAGATCGGTTTTGAAACCATCCGTGCCGGTGATGTGGTCGGTGATCATACGGTTCTGTTCGCGACGGAAGGCGAGCGCGTAGAGATTACCCACAAAGCATCCAGCCGTATGACCTTTGCTAAAGGTGCCGTACGTGCCTGTAACTGGTTGGCAGATAAAGAAACCGGTCTGTTTGATATGCAGGATGTGCTAAACCTGAAGTAAAGTTTGAAGCGTAACTAACTGGCTGTAAGCCCGATGCTTTCAGACTTTGTCTGAAATTAGGCAAAGGAAGTCATGGACGCAGCGGGCTAAATTGCCTAGAATACGGCGGATTACTGGCCAGCCTAAGGGCCAAATCACACCAAATTATAAAAAAGCGGGATGGAACTATGTTTCATCTCGCTTTTTTGCAGCTGTAGGTCGGGGTTTTTTGCAGAAATAACCCCTACAGAGCAGAGCTTATCAGATCAGAATCGCGTGACGGGAGGAGGTTGACTTGAACAGACCAGCCATATTGGCCCTTGAAGACGGCAGTGTATTTCAGGGTGTGGCCATTGGTAATGATGGCATCACCAGCGGTGAGGTGGTATTTAACACCTCAATGACCGGATATCAGGAAATCCTGACAGATCCATCCTATACCAAACAGATTGTTACCCTCACTTATCCCCATATCGGTAATACCGGCACCAACAGCGAAGACGTCGAATCCGACAGCGTGTGTGCTTCCGGTCTTATTATTCGTGACCTGCCTCTTCTGGCCAGCAGCTTCCGTAATCAGAAATCACTTGATGACTATCTGAAAGAAAACGGCATTGTTGCGATCGCTGATATTGATACCCGCCGTCTGACCCGTATTTTGCGTGAGAAAGGTTCTCTGCGTGGCGCGATTGTTGCCGGCAGCGATATCTCTGAACAGCAGGCACTGGAAGCGGCTAACGCTTTCCCTGGCCTGAAAGGCATGGATCTGGCCAAAGAAGTGACTACCCGTCAGTCATACCGCTGGAACCAGTCAAGCTGGGAACTGGGTAAAGGGTATATCCATCGTGATGACAGCGAGCTGCCTTATCATGTTGTGGCTTATGATTATGGTGTGAAGTACAACATTCTGCGCATGTTGGTTGAACGCGGTTGCCAGCTGACGGTTGTTCCGGCTCAGACCCCTGCGAGTGAAATTCTGGCTCTGAATCCGGATGGTGTTTTCCTGTCGAACGGCCCGGGTGATCCGGAGCCATGTGATTACGCGATCACGGCGATCAAAGAGATTCTGGAAACTGATATTCCTGTATTTGGTATCTGTCTGGGTCACCAGCTGTTGGCTCTGGCCAGTGGTGCGCAAACGGAAAAAATGAAGTTCGGTCACCACGGTGCTAACCATCCGGTGCAGAGTCTGGACGACAAAACGGTCATGATCACCAGCCAGAACCACGGTTTTGCGGTGAAAGAAGATGCGTTGCCAACTAACCTGCGAGCAACACACAAATCACTGTTTGACGGTTCTCTGCAGGGTATTGAACGTACCGACAAGAAAGCGTTCAGCTTCCAGGGACACCCTGAAGCCAGCCCAGGCCCTCGCGATGTAGCACCTTTGTTTGATCGTTTTATCGACAACATTAAGGCCTACGTAGAAAAGCGCGGTTAACAGTATCTGATACGACCCGGTGAGCCGGGTCAGCGATACTGAACTGATACCAACCGAATTTTTAGTGTGTGAGCGACCATGCCAAAACGTACCGACATAGAAAGTATTCTGATTCTGGGCGCAGGCCCTATCATTATTGGTCAGGCCTGCGAGTTTGACTATTCCGGCGCACAGGCTTGTAAAGCCCTGCGCGAAGAGGGTTATCGCGTCATTCTGGTGAACTCTAACCCAGCCACCATCATGACTGATCCGGCGATGGCTGATGCGACCTACATCGAGCCAATTACCTGGCAGACTGTTGCTAAGATCATCGAGAAAGAGCGTCCGGACGCAGTGCTGCCGACGATGGGTGGTCAGACCGCACTGAACTGTGCACTGGATCTGGAAAAACACGGTGTTCTGGCAGAGTTTGGCGTTGAGATGATCGGCGCTAACGCTGACACCATCGACAAAGCGGAAAACCGTGAGCGTTTCGATCAGGCGATGAAAAACATCGGTCTGGAATGCCCGCGTGCTGAAATTGCACACACCATGGAAGAAGCCTGGGATGTGCAGTCCCGTCTGGGTTTCCCGTGCATTATCCGTCCTTCTTTCACCATGGGTGGTACCGGTGGTGGTATCGCGTACAACAAAGAAGAGTTTGAAGAGATCTGTACCCGTGGTCTGGACCTGTCGCCAACCAACGAGCTGCTGATCGACGAATCTCTGATCGGCTGGAAAGAGTACGAGATGGAAGTTGTTCGTGACAAAAACGACAACTGCATCATCGTGTGTGCTATCGAAAACTTCGATGCCATGGGTGTTCACACCGGTGACTCTATCACTGTTGCACCGGCGCAGACTCTGACCGACAAAGAATATCAGATCATGCGTGACGCCTCCCTGGCGGTACTGCGTGAAATCGGCGTAGAAACCGGTGGTTCCAACGTGCAGTTCGGTATGGATCCTAAGACCGGCCGTATGGTTGTGATCGAGATGAACCCGCGTGTATCCCGTTCTTCGGCGCTGGCATCCAAAGCAACTGGTTTCCCGATCGCTAAGATCGCAGCCAAACTGGCGGTGGGTTACACCCTAGATGAGCTGCAGAATGATATCACCGGTGGTCGTACTCCGGCGTCTTTCGAGCCGTCTATCGACTACGTGGTTACTAAGATTCCTCGTTTCACCTTCGAGAAATTCCCGCAGGCCAATGACCGTCTGACCACTCAGATGAAGTCTGTTGGTGAGGTGATGGCGATTGGCCGTACGCTACAGGAATCGATGCAGAAAGCCCTGCGTGGTCTGGAAGTTGGTGCTACCGGCTTCGATCCTATTCTGGATATGTCAGCTGAAGATCATCTGGACAAGCTGAAAGGCGAACTGCAGAACCCGGGTGCGGACCGTATCTGGTACATCGGTGACGCTTTCCGTCTGGGCATGAGTGTTGAAGAACTGTACGCCATTACCGGTGTTGATCCCTGGTTCCTGGTGCAGATCGAAGACCTCATCAAAGATGAGCAGCGTGTTGCCAAAATGGGCATGGCTGAGCTGACTGAAGATGTAATCTACCGTCTGAAACGCAAAGGTTTCTCCGATGCACGTTTGGCGGATCTGCTGGATGTATCTGAGAAAGAGTTCCGTAAGCTGCGTCAGAAACTGGGTGTTCGCCCGGTTTATAAGCGCGTTGATACCTGTGCGGCAGAATTTGCCTCTGATACTGCTTACATGTACTCCACTTATGAAGAGGAGTGCGAGGCTGATCCAAGCGACCGTGAGAAGATCATGGTTATCGGTGGCGGCCCTAACCGTATCGGTCAGGGTATCGAGTTCGACTACTGCTGTGTACACGCAGCACTGGCTGCCCGTGAAGATGGTTACGAAACCATCATGGTTAACTGTAACCCGGAGACTGTTTCTACCGACTACGACACGTCTGATCGTCTGTTCTTCGAGCCGATCACGCTGGAAGATGTGCTGGAAATTGTAGATAAAGAGCAGCCAAAAGGTGTGATCGTGCAGTTTGGTGGCCAGACGCCACTGAAACTGGCCCGAGAGCTGGAAGCCGCTGGTGTACCTATCATTGGTACGACGCCTGATGCGATTGACCGTGCAGAAGACCGTGAGCGTTTCCAGAAGATGATTGAGCGTCTGGAACTGAAGCAGCCACCTAATGCGACGGCTCGTAGCCTGGATGAAGCGCTGCTGCTGGCTCAGAAGATCGGTTATCCGCTGGTGGTACGTCCATCCTACGTTCTGGGTGGTCGCGCGATGGAAATCGTATACAGCGATGAAGAGCTTAACCGCTACATGAATACTGCGGTTAAAGTGTCTAACGACAGCCCGGTTCTGCTGGATCACTTCCTGAACGCAGCGATCGAGATCGATATCGATGCGGTATCTGACGGTAAGCAGGTGGTTATCGGCAGCATCATGCAGCACATCGAGCAGGCGGGCGTTCACTCCGGTGACTCGGCGTGTTCTCTGCCTCCGTACAGCCTGCCATCTGACGTACAGGATCTGATGCGCGATCAGGTTAAGCGTATGGCGCTGGAGCTGGGTGTTGTTGGCCTGATGAACGTTCAGCTGGCGTGGCAGGATGGTGAAATCTACGTGATCGAGGTGAATCCTCGTGCATCCCGTACGGTTCCTTTCGTGTCCAAGTGTATCGGTACCTCTCTGGCCAAAGTGGCGGCGCGCTGCATGACCGGTATCTCTCTGGAGGAGCAGGGCTTCACCAAAGAGATCGTACCAACGTTGTACAACGTAAAAGAAGCGGTATTCCCGTTCAACAAGTTCCAGGGTGTGGATCCGATTCTCAGTCCTGAGATGAAGTCGACCGGTGAAGTGATGGGTACCGGTGAAACCTTCGCGGAAGCCTTCCTGAAAGCGCAGCAAGGTGCCGGTGAGCATATGCCGCGAAATGGCGGTCGCGCCATTCTGAGTGTTCGTGAGGCTGACAAACTGTCCGTTGTTGATGTCGCCCGTTCTCTGCAGAAACTGGGCTTTGAGCTGCTGGCGACTCGCGGTACGGCTAAGGTTCTGGAAGATGCGAACATTCCGGTTGAAGTTGTTAACAAGGTGAATGAAGGTCGACCACATCTGGTTGATATGATTAAGAATGACGAGATCGCCTACGTGCTGAATACTACTGAAGGCCGTAAAGCGATTGCTGACTCTTCTACAATCCGTCGCTCCGCTTTGCAGCATAAGGTTGCTTATACTACGACTCTGGCGGCTGCTAAGGCTGTCTGCATGGCTCTGGAGTATGGCGATGAGATCAATGTACGTCGTCTGCAGGACATTCATTCAGGAGTTAATGCATGAGCATCAATCGTTTTCCAATGACGGTCGAGGGCGAACAGCGCCTGCGCGCAGAGCTGGACGATCTGAAAAGTGTTCAGCGCCCGCGTGTTATTGAAGCTATTGCTGAAGCCCGTGAGCATGGTGATCTGAAAGAGAATGCTGAATATCATGCGGCTCGTGAGCAGCAGGGCTTTATTGAAGGCCGTATTCAGGAGCTGGAGGGCAAGCTGTCCACCGCTCAGGTGATTGATATCACCACGATTCCGAAAAGTGGCAAGGTGATCTTTGGTACCACGGTTGATCTGTATAACCTGGATACTGAAGCTGAAGTGCGCTACCAGATCGTGGGTGACGATGAGGCGGATATTAAAGCCGGAAAAATCTCGGTGAATTCGCCTATCGCACGTGCGCTGATCGGCAAAGAAGAAGGTGATGTCGTTGTTGTGGTAACCCCAGGCGGCGAGGTGGAGTACGAGATCTCAGAAGTACACCACATCTAAAAAAATAAGGGGGCTTTTGCCCCCTTATTTGATTTTTACCGTAGAACTTACCCGGATGAACTGATCTGCTGCTTATCAGCGATTCAGTTCATTGTCAGCCTTAGCGGTTCAGGTAGTGCTCGTAACGAACGAGATTAGACAACTTGCTGTTCTGCTCTTTGGCTTTGCGGAAAAGAACAGCTATTTTGCCAATGGTCTGAACCAGCTCTGAACCTGTTTCTTTGCGGATCTCTTCGATCAGCAACACTTTGCTTTCGCGGTCTGCAACGCTGATGCGAACCTTGATTAGTTCGTGATCGTTCAGTGCGCGGTCTACTTCGGCCAGAAGTCCGTCGCTCAGACCGTTTTCAGAAACGATCACCACAGGATCCAGATGATGGGCGATAGAACGGTACTGTTTTTTAACTGCAGATGTCAGGGACATAAAACTTCCAGAAGTGCTTGCCTTGAATTTGGCTTGGGTAAAACCCACATTGTAGCTAAGTGCAGGGCGGATGGTAATCTCTGACCGACGTTTGTTTACAGGAAATTTGGTGACGGGATCAAAATTTCCGGCAGGTTGATTGAAAGAGTTCAGAAACCAGTTTAAAACCGTGATGACACAAACACCGGATGCCTCACGGGCAAGATCCGGAGAAGTTTATCTTCTCGAATAAGGATTTAAAGGCTAAACCCTGGTCGGATGGTTGAACCGATTAGAGTATAGTATTGTCTATTAAGGATCCTGAAATGCAGGCAATCAAAGCGATCAAACAGAGGGTGAGCCCTTGAACGATATGGCAAAAAATTTAATTCTGTGGCTGATTATCGCTGCAGTTTTATTAACAGTTTTTAATAATTTCAGTGTTGATTCCTCTCCACTGCGCATGAACTACACCGACTTCATTGAAGAGGTGCAGCGTGATCAGGTGCGCAAAATTGTGGTCGACGGTTATGTGATTTCCGGTGAGCGCATCGATGGTAGTCGTTTTGAGACGATTCGTCCGTCGGTTCAGGATCCTAAACTGATGGATGACCTGATTAAACACCAGGTTACCGTAGAAGGTCGTCAGCCTGAGCAGCAAAGTGTCTGGTCCCGCTTGTTAGTGGCCAGTTTCCCTATCCTGATTATCCTTGCGATTTTCTTCTTCTTTATGCGTCAGATGCAGGGCGGCGGCGGTGGCGGCAAAGGCCCCATGAGCTTTGGTAAGTCCAAAGCGCGACTGCTTCCTCAGGATCAGATCAAAACGACGTTTGCTGATGTGGCGGGTGTTGATGAAGCGAAGGAAGAAGTAAAAGAGCTGGTGGATTTCCTGCGTGATCCGGGCAAATTCCAGCGTCTGGGCGGTAAGATTCCCCGCGGCGTACTGATGGTGGGTCAGCCGGGTACTGGTAAGACCATGCTGGCGAAAGCGATTGCCGGTGAAGCCAAGGTGCCGTTCTTTACCATTTCCGGCTCTGACTTTGTTGAGATGTTTGTGGGTGTGGGAGCGTCCCGTGTCCGTGACATGTTTGAACAGGCTAAGAAGCAGGCGCCTTGCATCATCTTTATCGATGAGATCGATGCGGTAGGCCGTCAGCGTGGCTCCGGCATGGGTGGTGGTCATGATGAGCGTGAACAGACTCTGAACCAGTTGCTGGTTGAGATGGATGGTTTTGAAGGTAACGAAGGTATTATCGTTATCGCTGCGACAAACCGTCCGGATGTACTGGATGCTGCTCTGCTGCGTCCGGGGCGTTTTGACCGTCAGGTAACCGTTGGTCTGCCTGATATCCGTGGCCGTGAGCAGATTCTGAAAGTACACATGCGTAAAGTGCCGATCGCAGATGATGTCGATCCGGCGATTATCGCCCGTGGTACTCCGGGTTTCTCTGGCGCGGATCTGGCGAACCTCGTAAACGAAGCCGCTCTTTTTGCTGCGCGTAGTGACAGTCGTCTGGTTCGCATGAACGAATTTGATCTGGCAAAAGACAAGATCATCATGGGTACTGAGCGTAAGACCATGGTGATGTCGGAGAAAGAGAAGCTGAACACGGCCTATCATGAGGCGGGGCATGCCATTGTAGGGCGCTTGGTTCCTGAGCATGATCCGGTCTATAAAGTGAGTATTATTCCTCGTGGCCGTGCCTTGGGTGTGACCATGTTCCTTCCGGAAGAAGACCGTTACAGTCAAAGTCGTACTGGTTTGCTGAGTCAGATTTGCAGTCTCTACGGTGGCCGTATTGCTGAAGAGATGACGTTGGGCTTTGACGGCGTTACCACAGGTGCAGCTAACGATATCAAGCGTGCTACTGAGATTGCTCATAGCATGGTGACTAAGTGGGGGTTGTCCCGTGAGCTTGGCCCACTGATGTATAACGAAGATGAGTCGCATCAGTTCCTGGGTGGTCCGGGTGGCGCCGGTCCTGGTAAGTTCTCTTCTGCAGAGATCTCCAGCAAGCTGGATAAGGAAGTTCGTAGCGTGATTGATGAATGCTACGAGCGTGCCTACAAGCTGTTGACGGATAACCGCGATAAGCTTGATATGATGGCTGAAGCCTTGATGAAGTATGAAACCATCGACGTGAAGCAGATTGATGCCATTATGGAAGGCCGTGAGCCTGAGGCCCCTGAAGGTTGGGTTGAGAAAGGGCATGCTGCCGCTGAATCTAAGGCTGAGGTTGTGGAGCCATCGAATGTGTCTCCGATTCGTCCAGAGACTGATGGCGATCAGTCTAAGAGTGACGTCTCAATAGAAAATCTTTCTGAGTCAGATGGAGAGAAGGGGGCAGTTTCCGATTCTGGAAAAGATGCCGATTCTGATAGTGATAAGCCGAAAGATTAGAGCTAAGTGATTACTTCTTAATCACTTGCTTAATGCGAAGGGCGTGATTTAAAGTGTTCGATTTTAAAGCGGGAAAGCTTGATGTCGAACCTTGAATCACGCCCTTTTTCTTTTGCTCATCACACCCTTGATCTGAATACTGTTCAGGTAATGGGCATTCTCAATGTAACGCCTGATTCATTTTCTGATGGTGGTCGCCATAACGCTCTTGATGATGCTCTGCGACATGCCGAGAGTATGATCAAAGCGGGAGCAACTCTTATCGATGTTGGTGGTGAGTCTACCCGGCCGGGCGCCGCCGTTGTGCCTGAGGCTGAAGAGTTAGATCGTGTGGTTCCCGTTGTTGAAGCGTTGGTAAAAGAGTTTGATGCACTGGTATCAGTGGATACCAGTACCGCGGAAGTTATTAGTGAGTCAGCTAAAGCGGGGGCCGGATTGATTAACGATGTGCGCGCCCTGGAGAAAGAGGGAGCCTTGCAGGCCGCTGCAGCTACAGGGTTGCCGGTTTGTCTGATGCATATGCAGGGGCAACCACAAACAATGCAGGATGATCCCTCTTACGGAAATCTGCTGAAAGAGGTCACGGGCTATCTGCAGCAACGTATTGATGCCTGCCTCGATGCCGGTATAGGAAAAGGTCAGATCATTCTTGATCCCGGTTATGGTTTTGGCAAGAGTGTTGAGCATAATTGCAGTCTGATCAAACACTTAAGTGATATATCAGCAATGGGTTACCCCTTGCTGACCGGAACCTCCCGGAAAAGTATGCTGGGGGCTATTACGGGTAAAGAGATTCCCGCTGATCGTATTACGGCAAGTGTTGCCAGCGCTCTGATCTGTGCTCAGCAGGGAGCGTGGATTTTGCGGGTCCATGATGTGGAAGAGACAATTGATGCGCTGAAGGTTTACCAGGCAGTGCAGGGGGCAGAATAATAATGAGTCGAAAGTATTTTGGTACTGATGGCATCCGTGGGCGTGTTGGCGAAGGTGCTGTAACCGCTGAATTTATGCTGAAGCTGGGTTGGGCAGCCGGAAAGGTGTTCAATCAAAAGGGGCACAACAAGATTCTGATCGGTAAAGATACGCGGATTTCAGGCTATATGTTTGAGTCGGCACTTGAAGCGGGCTTGTCGGCTGCAGGCGTTGATGTTTATCTGTTGGGGCCTATGCCGACCCCTGGTATTGCTTACCTGACACGTACTTTCCATGCCCAGGCAGGTATTGTGATCAGTGCTTCCCATAACTCTTTTGAAGATAATGGCATCAAATTCTTCTCCTCACAGGGCACTAAGCTGCCGGATGATATCGAAGCGGCTATTGAAGCGATGCTTGATGAGCCTATGGTGACGGTTGGTCCGGATAAGCTGGGCAAAGCTAAGCGCATTGATGATGCTGCGGGTCGTTATATCGAGTTTTGTAAAAGCACCTTCCCAAATGAGTACGATCTGAATGGTTTGAAAATTGTTCTCGATTGTGCCCATGGTGCGACTTACCATATTGCGCCATCTGTATTTACTGAGCTGGGTGCAGAGGTTATCTCCATTGGCGATAAGCCTGATGGTCTGAATATCAATAAAGAAGTTGGGTCGACATCTCCAGCTGCTTTGCAGGCTGCTGTTGTTGAGCATCAGGCTGATCTGGGTATCGCCTTTGATGGTGATGGCGATCGTGTTGCCATGGTGGATAAAGAAGGTCGCCTACTGGATGGCGATGATCTGCTTTATATCATAGCAACGGATATGCATTCTCAGGGCACGCTGTGCGGAGGGGTGGTCGGTACGTTGATGAGTAACTTCGGGCTGGAAAAAGCATTTGCGGAGCTTGAGATTCCTTTTTCACGGGCCAAAGTCGGTGATCGCTATGTGATGGCTGAACTTAAAGCTAATGGTTGGCGTGTCGGTGGTGAAAACTCAGGGCATCTGGTCTGTCAGCACGTTCAGACGACCGGAGATGGCATTGTTTCAGCGCTTCAGGTGATGGCTGCCGTGGCCCGAAGTGGAAAGAGTCTGGAAGCACTGTTAGCACCCTTGAAAAAGCTGCCACAGGTGTTGATTAATGTTCGTCTGGGTAGTGCTTCAGCGGCTGAGATTCAGCAGGCTGAGGCTGTCAGAGCTAAAATTTCAGAGGTCGAGTCTGCTCTTCAGGGGCGTGGCCGCCTGCTATTGCGCCCGTCCGGGACGGAGCCGCTGATTCGGGTTATGACAGAAGGGGAAGATGAGGCCGAGGTTGCTGCCCTGGCAAAAGATCTGGCAGCGATAATTGCTCAGGAAGTTAGAGGATGAGTAAGAAGTCACCAGATAACGTGGCTTCACCTTGTCAGTCGGGTTGGCATGAAGTAATATTTTGCGCCCTGAAATACAGGAATTGTTATGCGTAAAAAAATTGTCGCTGGTAACTGGAAGATGAATGGCTCCATTGAGCTTTTAAATTCTCTGGTTCCTGCCTTAGCTGAAGAAGCTAAAGAGGCTCAAGCAGAAATTCTGGTTTGTCCGCCAGCGTTGTTTCTCAATGAAGCAACCCGTTTGGCAGGGGAGTTTCTGCAGATTGGTGCCCAAAACTGCCACGAGGCTTTTTCCGGTGCGTACACGGGAGAAATCTCGGCAAGTATGCTGGCTGAGATGCAGTTGACTCATGTTCTTGTTGGTCATTCAGAGCGTCGAGCCATGTATGGTGAAACAGACGCTTTAATAGCCGATAAAACAAAAGCGGCAATTGGGGTGGGGCTGACGGCAGTTCTTTGTGTGGGTGAAACTCTTGAAGAAAGAGAATCTGGCCGCACTCTTGACGTGGTTCTGGGTCAGGTAAAAGCTGTTGTTGAGAAGATAGCTCTTTCTGACTGGGCGAAACTGGTTATCGCCTATGAGCCTGTTTGGGCAATCGGTACCGGTAAAACCGCAAGCAATGATCAGGCTCAGGACGTTCACAAGGCTATCCGTGAAGCTCTGGCAGTTATAAGTCCGGAGCATGCTGATGCAATGCGCATTCTGTATGGTGGGAGTGTGAAGGCGGCAAATGCTGCTGAGCTTTTTGCCTGTCCTGATATCGATGGTGGCCTGGTTGGTGGTGCATCATTGGATGTAGACGAATTTATTTCAATTTGCCGCGCGGCAAGTTAAGCATAGGTCGAGATAATGGAAACTGTAATTCTGGCAGTACACGTAGTTCTGGCGATTGCTCTGGTGGGTCTGGTGATGATTCAACAGGGTAAGGGTGCGGAGGCGGGCGCTTCATTTGGTGGCGGTGCTTCGCAAACTGTTTTCGGCAGTACAGGAAATGCTAGCTTTTTGGGTCGTATTACCGCTATACTTGCGGCCCTGTTTTTTGCGACAAGCTTGGCTTTGGCTTTTTATGCCAGTCAACAAGCGAAAAGCAGCAGCCGGTCTGCAGACACGGGTATCGTGACTGAGCAGGCGCAGAAAGAAGCTGCTGGTGGTCTTCCTGCTCTGGAGGATGCTACTCCAGCTCCTGCAGATAGCGATGTACCTGCAGAGCGTTAATTGTTGATCGTAGGCGCTTTTTTTCAGCGCTGTCGCAAGATCCTCTGTGATTTTGTTTGTTCTATATGCCGAAGTGGTGGAATTGGTAGACACGCCATCTTGAGGGGGTGGTGACCTTATGGTCGTGCGGGTTCAAGTCCCGCTTTCGGCACCAAATTAGCACGGCAGTCTTTAAAGGCTGTATTTATGGCTCCTGTGAAATAGTCGGTTGACTATTGTTGGCATTGGTCATAGAATGTGCACCTTCATTGATGCGGGGTGGAGCAGCCTGGTAGCTCGTCGGGCTCATAACCCGAAGGTCGTCGGTTCAAATCCGGCCCCCGCTACCAATTTTCTATAACAAAAAGCCCCTTTTATAGGGGCTTTTTGTTAGCTGCAAAAAAGTTCAGCTTTCTTATTTTTCAGGGTGATTAGATGGCAAAGAAAGAGACTTTGCTGATCGATCTGGCCAAGCCAGTTGTCGAAGCACTGGGGCTTGAGTTCTGGGGGTTGGAATATAAACCTCAGGGCAATCATTCTATGTTGCGGGTATTTATCGATGGACCGGATGGCGTCACAGTTGATAACTGTGCAGAAGTCAGTCGTCAGTTCAGCGGTGTTCTGGATGTAGAAGACCCGATCAGCAGTGAATATACGCTGGAAGTATCCTCCCCGGGTATGGATCGTCCTCTGTTTACTCTGGATCAGTTTGCTCGTTACAAAGGCTACAAAGTAGCCCTGAAACTGAACCTTGCGTATGAAGGAAGACGAAAATTTTCCGGTATTCTTAACGGCATCGAAGAAGATGAGGTGCTGGTTGTAGTCGATCAGGAAGAGTACTGCTTTCCAATCGAGAATATTGAACAGGCTCGGATAGTGCCGCAGTTTGATAACTAAGGACTTTTTGTTGAGGCAATGGCATGAGTAAAGAGATTCTTCTGGTAGTAGATGCCGTTTCAAACGAGAAAGGCGTTTCTAAAGAAGTTATTTTTGAGGCGATCGAATTAGCTCTGGCTAGTGCCTCCAAAAAACGTTTCGACGATGAAGAGGCGGACGTCCGCGTAGCAATTGACCGTAAAACAGGTGACTACGATACTTTCCGTCGCTGGACAATTGTTGAAGATATTGAGCTGGATGATGTGGATTATGAAATCTCACTGACTAATGCTCAGAAGAAAGACCCCTCCCTGAATATCGGTGATGTGATTGAAGAGCAGATCGAATCGATCGCTTTTGGTCGTATCGCTGCACAGACCGCAAAACAGGTTATCGTTCAGAAAGTTCGTGAAGCAGAGCGTGCAGAAATTGTGCGTCAGTATTCCGAACGCGAAGGCGAGATTGTTAACGGTACTGTTAAGAAAACCACTCGTGATGGCGTTATTGTCGATCTGGGTAGTAATGCAGAAGGTTTCCTGCCACGCGATGAGATGATTGCCGGTGAAAAATACCGCATGAATGACCGTGTTCGAGCGCTGCTTGCAGAAGTACGCCCGGAAGCGCGTTCCGGCCAGCTACTGCTGAGCCGGGCTCGTCCCCAGTTCCTGATCGAGTTGTTCCGCATCGAAGTTCCTGAAATTGCAGAACAGCTGATCGAGATTCGCGGTGCAGCCCGAGATCCGGGTCTGCGAGCTAAAATCGCCGTTAAAACCAATGACAAGCGCATTGACCCTGTTGGTGCTTGTGTTGGTATGCGTGGCTCCCGTGTACAGGCGGTTTCGTCTGAACTGGGTAATGAGCGCGTTGATATTGTTATGTGGGATGACAACCCTGCACAACTGGTCATCAATGCGATGGCTCCGGCTGAAGTAGCATCCATTATTGTTGATGAAGACAAAAATGAAATGGATGTTGCGGTAGATTCCGAGAATCTTGCACAGGCGATCGGTCGCAACGGTCAGAATGTTCGTTTGGCCAGTGAGCTGACGGGCTGGAAGATCAATGTGATGACCGAAGAAGAAGCCGAAGCTAAGCAGGGCGAAGAGTTCGACAGCGTGGTACAGGTTTTCATCAATCATATGGATGTTGATGAAGAGCTGGCTCGCGTACTGGTGGAAGAAGGTTTCACCAGTCTGGAAGAAGTGGCCTATGTGCCAATTGATGAAATGTTGGCCATTGAAGGCTTTGATGAAGATTTAGTTAAAGAACTGCGCAGCCGTGCAAAAGATGAGCTGCTGAATCTGGCGATTGCTGATGAAGAGCAACTGGAAGATTCTGAACCAGCTGAAGATCTGTTGAATATGGAAGGTATCGACAAACACCTTGCATATGTATTGGCAAGTAAAGGTATCTGTACCATGGAAGACCTTGCTGAACAGTCCATTGACGACTTGCTTGATATTGATGGTATGTCTGAGGAAAAAGCCGGCCAGTTAATTATGACGGCCCGTGCACCTTGGTTCGAGGGCGGCGAGTAAGCGCAGCAAAGTCACAGGAGAAGAATGAATGGCAGAATCAACCGTAAAAGAGTTTGCTGAAAGTGTTGGCCGACCTGTGGAACGTTTGCTGGAGCAGATGAGCGAAGCAGGCCTGCCACATAAGAAAGCGGATCAGCCGGTTTCAGAGCAAGACAAGCAAACCCTTCTGAACCACCTGAAAGAAAGCCACGGTGGTAAAGCAAGTGAGCCGGGTAAAATCACCCTGAAGCGTCGTACCACGACTAAGCTGAAAGCAGGTGCCGGTAAGAAGACCGTTAATATTGAAGTGCGTAAAAAGCGTACTTACGTGAAGCGTCCTGAAGTTGATCAGGCTGCTGAAGAAGCGAAGAAGAAAGCGGAAGAAGAAGCGAAGCTACAAGCTGAGCAGGAAGCTAAGCGTCAGGCAGAGGCCAAGCGCAAAGCTGAAGAGCAGAAAGCTCAGGCTGAAGCAGCACCTCAGAAACCTGCTGAAGCTGCTCCGGCAGCAGCTGCAGCTCCTTCAGAGGCTCCGGCTAAGAAGTTCCGTGATGAGAACAACACTGCCGGTAATAAGCCAAGTAAAGGCAAAAAGACTTCTGCTAAGCCAGAGTATGGCGAGCGTAAAAAAGAGAAAGAGAACGCCCCTCGTCGCGGTAAGAAAGAAGTACGCAGTGCGAAGAAGAATGCACGTCGTGGTTCTGATAACCGTAACAACGGACCTAAGCGTGAGCATGGTTTTGAGAAACCGGCTGCACCTATCGTTCGTGAAGTAGCGATCCCTGAAGCGATCACTGTTGCAGAACTTGCCGATAAGATGGCTGTTAAAGCAGCAGAAGTGATCAAGGTGATGTTCAAGATGGGTGCTATGGTTACCATTAACCAGGTAATCGATCAGGATACAGCTCAGATCGTTGTTGAAGAGATGGGCCACAAGTTCAAGCTTCTGAATGACAACGCTCTGGAAGACGACGTTCTGGACAACATCAGCTACGACGGCCATGAAGTAACCCGCGCGCCGGTTGTTACCGTAATGGGTCACGTTGACCACGGTAAGACTTCTCTGCTGGATTACATTCGTCGTGCGAAAGTAGCTTCCGGTGAGTCCGGTGGTATTACCCAGCATATTGGCGCTTACCATGTAGAAACCGGTCACGGCATGATCACCTTCCTGGATACTCCGGGACACGCGGCCTTTACGGCAATGCGTGCACGTGGTGCGAAAGCGACTGACGTTGTTATTCTGGTTGTTGCCGCTGATGATGGCGTGATGCCTCAGACGGAAGAAGCGATCCATCACGCGAAAGCGGCTGGTGTGCCTATCGTCGTTGCTGTGAATAAGATCGATAAAGAAGCGGCTGATCCGGATCGTGTTAAAACCGAACTGGCTGCTAAAGACGTGATTCCTGAAGACTGGGGCGGTGATGTTCAGTTCATCCACGTATCCGCCAAGTCGGGTGAAGGTATCGACGCTCTGCTGGATGCGGTACTGCTGCAATCTGAAATTCTGGAACTGAAAGCGGTTCCTGAAGCACCGGGTAAAGGTGTGGTTGTTGAAGCGCGTCTGGATAAAGGTCGTGGTCCGGTATCCACTGTTCTGATTCAGAACGGTACCCTGCGTAAGGGTGATATGGTTCTGGCCGGTCTGAACTACGGCCGTGTACGTGCTCTGATTGACGAGAACGGCAAGCCGATTGATGAAGCCGGTCCTGCGATCCCTGTTGAGATTCTTGGTCTGGATGGCACGCCTGATGCCGGTGACGAGTTCACCGTTGTACAGGATGAGCGTAAAGCCCGTGAAGTTGCACTGTTCCGTCAGGGCAAATTCCGTGATGTGAAACTGGCACGCCAGCAGGCCGCGAAACTAGAGAACATGTTCGAGAACATGGGCAAAGGTGAAGTCGCTAACCTGAACATCGTACTGAAAACTGACGTACGTGGCTCTCTGGAAGCGATCACTGCAGCACTGCTTGATCTGTCTACCGAAGAAGTGAAAGTGAACATCATCTCTTCCGGTGTTGGTGGTATCGCTGAAACTGACGCTAACCTGGCTCTTGCTTCCAGCGCGATTCTGGTTGGTTTCAACGTCCGTGCTGATGCAACAGCCCGTAGCATTGTTGAACGTGAAGAGATCGATCTGCGCTACTACAGCGTGATCTATGAGCTGATCGACCACGTTAAGCAGGCCATGACCGGTATGCTGGCTCCTGAGTATAAAGAAGAGATTGTGGGTATCGCCGAAGTACGTGATGTCTTCCGCTCTCCTAAGCTGGGTGCAATTGCAGGCTGTATGGTTGTTGAAGGTACCGTATTCCGCAACAAGAAGATCCGTGTATTGCGTGACAACGTTGTGATCTATGAAGGTGAGCTGGAATCTCTGCGCCGCTTCAAAGACGACGTTAACGAAGTCCGTAACGGTGTTGAGTGTGGTATCGGTGTTAAGAACTACAACGATGTTAAAGAAGGCGACAAGATCGAAGTCTTTGACAAAGTTAAAGTTGAGCGCACCCTTTAATTACCCCGCGTAATTTAAGTGCGCCAAGGATCAGTCTGAATGTCCCGTGAGTTCAAACGAACTGACCGAATTTCCGAGCAGCTCCAGAAGGAGCTGGCTCGGATAATTCAGTTTTCGATTAAAGACCCTCGTCTGGGGATGGTGACCGTTAATGATGTGCAGATCAGTCGTGATCTGAGCTTTGCTAACGTCTACATCACCGTTCTGGGTAAAGATAGTGCTGAAGAAGCCAAAGAAGATCTTGGCGTGTTGAACCGTGCTGCAGGTTTTCTGCGTCGCGAGATCGGTAAATCGATCAAGTTGCGCATCGTGCCGCAACTCAAGTTCGACTATGACTCCAGCCTGGTACATGGACGCAAGTTGTCCAGCCTGATTGAAGAAGCCGTAGCGGCGGATAAATCACGTACCGATTCAACCGACCCCGAAGGTCACAAAAACGATACAGCGGAGGATTAAGCTCCGGTGGCTCGTCGTGGTAAAGGCCGGAATATCTCCGGCGTCCTTCTGCTGAACAAACCTAAAGGCATCTCCAGCAACCGTGCGCTGCAACGTGTCCGTGCGATGTTTAATGCCAGCAAAGCCGGTCATACGGGCAATCTTGACCCTATGGCAACCGGACTTTTGCCGTTATGTTTTGGCGAAGCGACTAAATTCTCCAGTTACCTGCTTGATGCTGACAAAGCCTATATCGCCACCGCCCGTCTGGGCCAGGTGTCTGATACCGGTGATGCCGAAGGCACGATCATTCAGGAACGCCCGGTCCCTGAGCTTAATGAAGCTCAGATCAAAGAGGCTATGGCGCGTTTTCTGGGAGATATCGAGCAGGTACCGCCAATGTATTCGGCACTTAAACAGAACGGTCAGCCGCTTTATAAACTGGCCCGCGAAGGTAAAACCGTTGAGCGTAAGGCTCGGGCGGTCACCATCTTTGAATTAGAGCTTCTGGAATGGAATGCACCTGATCTGACCTTCTCTGTCCGTTGCTCCAAGGGTACCTATGTTCGTACTTTGGCTCAGGACATTGGAGAGGCTCTGGGTTGCGGTGCGCATTTGGTGATGCTGCACAGGACCCATACCGGTGGTTTTGATGCCACCGAGATGCTGGATTTTGACCGCCTGCAGTCTGAAAGAGATCTGGAACAATCTCTTGACGGTTATCTGCTGGATACCGATGTATTGGTGGCTCATTTTCCTAAGAAAGATTTGTCTGCGGAGGAAACTGCGCGTATCCTCCACGGCCAGGATATTGCCTGTGATCAGGTATATGTCGATAAAGTCCGTTTGTACGATGATCAGGCCCGATTTATCGGTCTGGCTGAATCGTCAGAACCGGGTCGCTTGAAACCCAAACGACAGGTGGTGTTCGAATAGCAGTGATCCTGTTTTAATAGCAGCGAACAAAGATTTCCATGTCCCGCCAGATTTTGGCCTGAGGGCAGGACTGCTTCAATCAGAGGCAAAGTTAGGGTAACTGTAAATATGCGCGGTTATCCTGAATTTATTTTTCGCATATTTTATCAGGAGAAGCATCATGGCTTTAACTGCAGAAAAGAAAGCAGAAATCGTTAAAGACTACGCACGTGGCGAAGGTGACACCGGTTCCCCAGAGGTTCAGGTTGCACTGCTGACGTTCAACATCAACGGTCTGCAGGAACACTTCAAAGCGAACAAACAGGATCACCACTCACGTCGTGGTCTGATTCGCATGGTTAACCAGCGTCGTAAGCTGCTGGATTACCTGAAGAAGAAAGATCTGGGTCGTTACAGCGATCTGATCAAACGTCTGGGTCTGCGTCGTTAATACCGACGTTGTCCTTAGGACATTGGTAAATGTTTCCGTTGCAATTTAGTGACTGAAAATGTTTGCCCTCTGAAGCCCGCTATCGCTTTGATAGCGGGCTTCTTTGTGTGAAAATAGCGCACACATGAAAGCAATAGACATTGGAAGGAAATTACCGTGAATCCGGTTACTAAGACATTTAATTACGGCGATCAGGTCGTAACACTCGAAACGGGTCGTATCGCGCGCCAGGCTACTGGTGCTGTTATGGTTACTATGGGCAGCACCTCTGTGCTGTGTACTGTTGTCGCTAAAAAAGACGCAGCACCGGACGCGGCATTTTTTCCATTGTCTGTTCACTATCAGGAAAAGACTTACGCTGTAGGTAAAATCCCTGGTGGTTACTTCAAGCGTGAAGGCCGTCCGACTGAAAACGAAACACTGACTTCCCGTCTGATCGATCGTCCGATTCGTCCGCTGTTCCCGAACGGCTTTATGAACGAAGTTCAGGTGATCTGTACAGTTATGTCTGCAGACAAGGATAACAACCCTGATATCGCAGCGATGATCGGTACCTCTGCGGCCCTGGCCGTTTCCGGTGTACCTTTTAACGGTCCTCTGGGTGCTGCGCGCGTTGGTTTCACCGACGAAGATGGTTATATCCTGAACCCAACCAACGAGAAACTGGAAGAGTCTCTTCTGGACATGGTTGTGGCGGGTACTGAAAGTGCCGTCCTGATGGTTGAGTCAGAAGCAGAAGAACTGACTGAAGACGAAATGCTGGGTGCAGTACTGTTTGCTCATAAAGAGCTTCAGGCTGTTAACGCGGCAATCAAAGCGTTCGCAGCTGAGGTTGCAACTCCCGCATGGGACTGGCAGCCAGCGGCAGAAGACACTGAAACCAAACAGCTGGTTTCTATGGCTTACGCTGACAAGATTAAAGACGCGTACAAGATCACTGTTAAGCAGGATCGCTACGCTCAGCTGGGCGAGCTGAAAGCAGAAGCGGTTGAGAAACTGGCTAATGAAGAAGGCCCAGCGGCTGATGCCGTTAAATCCGCATTCTCCAGCATTGAAAAACAGGTTGTTCGTCAGTCTGTTGTAAATGGCGAGCCACGTATCGACGGTCGTGATCAGGACACTGTTCGTGATATCCGTGTTGAAGTTGGCATGCTGCAGAAGACTCATGGTTCGGCTCTGTTCACCCGTGGTGAAACTCAGGCGATCGTTACCGCAACACTGGGTACTGCCCGTGATGCACAGATCAGCGAGTCTCTGGCAGGCGAAGTTCGCGATCCGTTCATGCTGCACTATAACTTCCCTCCATACTCTGTTGGTGAAGCGGGCTTCATGGGTGGTCCTAAGCGTCGTGAAATCGGTCACGGTCGTCTGGCTCGTCGTGGTGTTCAGGCGGTTCTGCCGACTGAAGAGGAATTCCCGTACTCCATCCGTGTGGTTTCCGAGATCACTGAATCTAACGGTTCAAGCTCTATGGCTTCCGTGTGTGGTGCGTCTCTGGCACTGATGGACGCTGGTGTACCTCTGAAGGCACCGGTTGCCGGTATCGCGATGGGTCTGGTTAAAGAAGGCGAAGGTTTCGCTGTACTGACCGACATCCTGGGTGACGAAGATCACCTGGGTGACATGGACTTTAAAGTAGCCGGTACATCTGAAGGTATCACTGCTCTGCAGATGGATATCAAGATCGAAGGTATCAACGAAGAGATCATGGAAGTGGCTCTGCAGCGCGCTAACAAAGCCCGCCTGCACATCCTGGGTGAGATGAACAAGGTGATCAGTGAAGGTCGTGAAGATCTGTCTGAGAACGCACCTGCGATGACCACTATCAAGATCGACCCTGAGAAAATCCGTGACGTTATCGGTAAAGGTGGCGCAACCATCCGTTCACTGTGTGAGCGTACCGGAGCTTCTATCGATATCGACGATAACGGTCTGGTTAAGATCTACGCAGAAAACAAAGCAGCAGCGCAGATGGCGATCAACGAAGTTGCTGGCATCACTGCTGAAGCTGAAATCGGTACTGTGTACAAAGGTAAGGTTGTACGTCTGGCTGACTTTGGTGCCTTCGTTAACTTCCTGCCAGGTCAGGACGGTCTGGTGCACATCTCTCAGGTTGCACAGGAGCGTGTTAACGCAGTGAGCGATTACCTGAAAGAAGGTGACATGGTTGCTGTTAAGGTTCTGGATGTGGACAACCGTGGCCGCGTTAAGCTGAGCATTAAAGAAGTAACCGAAGAAGAGAAAGCAGCAACTCTGGCTGAAGAAGCCGCTGAGTAATCTGTGATCTTCTGATCCGGTGAGCCTTCTTTGGAAGGTGTCATCGGAGTAGGGTTCCCTGATGATCGCCTAAGGTTTTCATCAGGCACAAAAAAACCTCGCAGTGTTTTGCTAAAAGCGAATCTGCGAGGTTTTTTTATGTTCCGGTTTTAGTGGTTTATAGCCATTAAAACCTGTTAAGGACTCAGCGAAAAGCTTAGTCCTTAACAGGGAGCAGGCTTAGCGTTCAACCGCCAGCGCAACACCCTGACCACCACCGATACACAGGGTTGCCAGACCTTTCTTGGCATCCTGCTTAATCATTTCGTGAATCAGGCTAACCAATACACGGCAGCCGGAAGCACCAATCGGGTGACCCAAGGCGATAGCACCACCGTTAACATTCACCTTGCTGGTGTCCCAGCCCAGCTCTTTATTAACACTCAGAGCCTGAGCAGCGAAAGCTTCGTTGGCTTCAACCAGATCCAGATCGTTGATATCCCAGCCCGCTTTTTCCAGACAACGCTGAGTTGCCGGAACAGGACCAATACCCATAATCTTAGGATCAACACCCGCATTGGAGTATGCAGAGATCTTGGCCAGAACTGGCAAACCCAGTTCTTCCGCTTTCTTAGCGCTACACAGCATAACCGCTGCAGCGCCATCATTCAGAGTCGAAGCGTTACCCGCAGTGACGGTGCCATCTTTCTTAAAGGCAGGGCGCATACCGGCCAGTTTTTCAGCGGTAGTACCGAAGCGGGCATTTTCATCAGTATCGAAAACAACCGGGTCACCTTTCCGCTGAGGAATGGTTACGGGAATGATCTCATCAGAGAAACGGCCACCTTTGATCGCTTCTTCGGCTTTCTGCTGAGACTGAGCAGCGAACGCATCCTGCTCTTCACGGCTGATCGAGTATTTCTCAGCCAGATTCTCTGCCGTGATCCCCATGTGGATATCATTAAAGGCGTCCCACAGGCCATCAACAATCATGGTGTCCTGTAGTGCCCAGTTACCCATGCGCTGACCGTTACGGGAGTTCGGCAGGATGTGTGCAGATTGGGACATGTTTTCCTGGCCACCTGCGATGATCACATCGGCATCGCCACAGCGAATGGCCTGAGTTGCCAGGTGCAGAGCCTTCAGGCCTGAACCGCAGACCTTGTTGATCGTCATGGCCGGAGTAGATTCTGTCAGGCCACCTTTGATAGCAGCTTGTCGGGCAGGGTTCTGGCCTGCACCTGCGGTCAGTACCTGACCCAGCAGTACTTCGTCGACTAGTTTTGGATCGATGCCGGTTTTTTCCAACAGGCCTTTAATCACAACAGCACCCAGATCGCTGGCAGAAACAGAGCTCAGACCACCGTTAAAGCTGCCGATAGCGGTACGACCGGCCGCGACGATAACAACGTCTTGCATAAGTATTTCCTTTTTCATCAGATAGAGATCTATTATTGTGCTATGCAGCATAGCACTTTTTCGCAGTTCCAGAGACAGAATACGCCTAAATGATGACAAAAAAAAAGCTGACCTTAGGTCAGCTTTTTCTGAATGCGTTGTGCGGTCTGCTTTTATGCAACCTGAACAGGAATCGCATTACTGGTATGGCTGACTTCGTTGCCTTCTGTCATATAGATCAGGGCAGGTTTGAAGTTAGCCAGTTCAGCCTCAGTGTAGTTTGCGTAGGCGCAAATGATAACGCGGTCGCCAACTTTAGCCTGATGAGCCGCAGCACCGTTAACAGAGATAATGCCTGAACCTTCTTCACCACGGATTGCGTAGGTTGTGAAGCGCTGGCCGCCCTCAATGTTATAAATCTGAATTTGCTCGTATTCACGGATGCCGGCCATATCCAGCAAGTTGCCGTCAATAGCGCAAGAACCCTCATACTCCAGTACCGCGTGAGTGACACGAGCCTGATGCAGCTTTGCTTTAAGCATGATGGATTGCATGATGATTAACCTTTATTTCTTTCTGAAAAGCTTTATTTAAAAGCTTTATTTAAAAGCATACTGGAAATGCTATAGAAGCACGCAGGTTTGCTGCAAATAGCAGCTAAGTTGCGCAGTATGCCTTAATGTTATTTTTGATTCAACGCAAATGCGATGTTATCAATCAGTCGTGCTTTACCCAGATGAGCGGCTGCCAGAATAACGAGTTCTGTGTCATTGCTGTCTGCTATTTTAAGGTCAGACTGACGGCGAACGCTCAGATAATCGGGAGTAAAACCGTGGGCGGTCAACTCGTTTTTGCCTTGCTGGCAGAGTGTATCAAAATCTGACTCACCCGCTTCGATCGATTGACGAATTTTGACTAATGTCTGATACAGAGCCGGAGCGTTAGAAAGCTCATCCGGTGTCAGATAGCCATTTCGGGAGCTGAGTGCCAACCCGGATTCAGCGCGAACCGTTGGGACGCCTCTGATTTCAAGGGGCATGCAAAGGTCCTTTGCCATTTTGCGAATGATCGCCAATTGCTGGAAATCTTTCTGACCAAACAGAGCGACATCGGGCTGAACAATATTGAACAGTTTACTGACAATCGTGGTAACACCCGTGAAGTGGCCAGGGCGTGCGGCACCGCAAAGTTCTTCGCCCAGTTCAGGTACCTTCACCTGAGTCTGGTCGTCCAGACCCTTGGGGTAGATCTCACTGGCATTGGGCGCAAACAAAATATGACAGTCTGCTGCAGACAGTTTATCGCTGTCTGCTTCCAGAGTACGCGGATAAGAATCCAGATCTTCGTTGGGGCCGAACTGCATCGGGTTGACAAAGATGCTGCATACGACGGTACTACCTACTTTATGGGCTTCATGAATGAGGTGAATATGCCCGGAATGCAGGTTGCCCATTGTCGGAACGAAGGCGACCCTGCCGGCTTCATTCCTGCTCCGCTCTGCGATGGCAGAGCGTAACTCAGCAATGGAGTGGCAGATAATCATGAGAAACAGTGCTCCTCAGCAGGGAAGGTATTGGCTTTAACTTCCTGGTGATAATTGCTCAGAGCTTCCTGAATGCTAGAGGCATCAGTCATAAAGTTTTTCACAAACTTAGCTGTGCGGCCCATGGTGATGCCTAGCATGTCCTGAATAACCAGAATCTGGCCATCGGTATGAGGTCCGGCACCAATACCAATAACAGGTACCGAAACCGCTTCTGTTACCAGTCGGCCCACTTCAGATGGAACGCATTCCAGCAGGATCATACTGGCACCGGCATCCACCAGCTTTTGGCTGGCTTCAATGATCGCCTGAGCAGCGGCTTCGGTTTTGCCCTGCACCTTGTACCCGCCAAACTGATTCACCATCTGAGGGGTCAGGCCTAAGTGCGCGCAAACGGGAACGCCCCGGCGGGTTAGCTCGGTAATGCCTTCTGCCAGCCAGGCTTCACCCTCAATTTTCACCATGTGAGCACCGGCCTGCATCAGCTTACCGGCATTGATCAGCATCTGTTCGGTGGAGGCGTTACTCATAAATGGCATATCCGCCATAACCAGAGCACCCTGATTGCCGCGGGTAACGCATTGGGTATGGTAAGCGATATCGTCAACACTTACCGGCAGTGTGGTGTTATGTCCCTGCAGAACCATACCCAGAGAATCTCCCACCAGCAGAACTTCGATTCCTGCCAGACTGGCTTGCCCTGAGAAAGTTGCATCGTACGCAGTCAGGCAGCTGAATTTATCACCGGCCTGCTTTAGCTTATTCAGTGTACTGATTGTCACTGTCTTCATTATTATGTTCCGCCATTACAATAACGCCCACTGCTTGTGGCGGTGGGCGTTTCGGAATGTGTTACTTTGACGTTACCTGCATCTAAAGGTAACAAGCTGCGGTAACTTTACTCTGACTTTGTCAGTATCTGCAAGTCATCTGTCGCGATATTAGACAGAATGTCTGTAATAGAACCTTTACCGGGTAGGGTCAATTTGGGGCTTATTTCGGCTAAAGGTAACAGAACAAAGCCCCGTTCATGCATATGAGCATGGGGAACGGTAAGGCGTGGGTGGGTAATAATCGTATCATCAAACAGTAACAGATCGAGGTCCAGTGTTCGTGGTCCCCAGTGGCGTTCACGTACCCGTCGGTGGGCTTGCTCCAGAGCCTGAAGCTGGTCGAGTAACTCAAGCGGCTCAAGGGCTGTTTCCAGCTGTGCCACCGCATTGACAAAATCCGGCTGGTCCTGGGGGCCAACCGGTTTGCTGCTGTATAGCGATGAAGCCGTGATCAGACGAGTGCCCGTCAGTTCATTCAACTCCGCCAAAGCCGTTCTCAGCTGTTGTATCGGATCTTCAAGATTGCTGCCAAGGCCGATGTAAGCCGTATGGCTTTTCGGGGCGTTTACACTCATTCCTGATGATTCCGGTTCTGACTGCCTTTATGGTTGCTGCGACGACGACGGCGCTTTCGGGGCGCTGGCTTGTTATGCTTCTCACTGTGCTGAACCAGATTGCGTCGGGAGTGTGTGTCGCTTTCCTGAAAATCAGTCCACCATTGAGCGAGATCCTGAACGTTTTCGCCGGTTTCTCCCCGCAATACGAGGAAGTCGTAGGCCGCCCGGAATCTCGGGTGTTCTGCCGTCTGGAAGGCCCGCTTACCCTGACGTCGTTCAAGCCGGAGCTGGAACTCCCAGATCTCACGCATTGGCTGGCTGAAGCGCTTCGGTATCGAAGTGAAATCGACCTGAGCTGCTGTTGCCTGCTGCCCTGCCTGTTGCATTGCCGGTACGGGAGGTATGCCCGAGCGAATCAGATCGCCAAATGCTCTTTGGACGACTGGCCATAGAAGCGCAGCGAACAGAAAAGCCGGTGTCACTGGTTTATTCTGACGGATACGTTTGTCCGTATTTTCCAGGGCACGGATAACAAATGCTTCCCGTTCCGGATTCTCTTTCAGGGCGTCTTCCGTGTAAGGGAACAGCGGCTCAAACAGATGGTATTCCCGGAGTAGCTTGAATGTCTCGACAGCTTGCCCTGACAGGAAAAGCTTAAGAACTTCTTCAAACAGACGTGCTGCCGGAATTTGTCGCAGCAGATTCGCTGAGGTTCGTATCGGAGCCTCAGTAGCGGCTTCTATCTTAAAGCTTAGCTTGGCAGCAAAACGTATGGCACGCAGCATGCGCACCGGGTCTTCACGGTAACGGGTTTCGGGGTCACCTATCATTCGGATCAGGCGTTGCTCGATATCACGGATACCACCGGCATAATCGTGAATGGAGAAATCACGAATATTGTAATAGAGAGCATTGATGGTGAAGTCGCGACGCATCGCATCTTCTTCAATGGTACCGAAAACATTATCCCGAACCAGTAGTCCCTGATCGGTCTGCGAGGCATGTGACTTGGCATCAGACGTATCATGAGGGGCGCGGAAGGTGGTCACCTCAATAATCTCGCGACCATAACGAACATGCACAATACGAAAGCGTCGGCCAATAATACGGGCGTTATGGAACAGGCTGTTAACCTGCTCTGGCGTTGCGTTGGTCGCCACATCAAAATCTTTTGGATGCAGATCCAAAAGGGCATCACGAACACAGCCGCCTACGAGAAAGGCATCATAATTTGCTTTTTTCAGGCGATAGAGCACTTTCAAAGCGCTTTCTGAAATGCCGGAGCGGCTGATGGGGTGTTCGTCACGGGAAACGATGCGCAATTCGTGTTGTTCGGATTGCTTGGGGCGCTCTGATTTAAGCAGCTGCCGAATTGAATCGCCGGGACGCTTTAGAAAAGAAGGAATTCCTTTTAGCATCGCTGGGTCTTGAATCTCTGAATAGGAGAGGGGAGTGTACCCTAAAAATAAAAGCGGGGCCAAATTGGCCCCGCCGGAACTGTCCACTTCCATGCGGACGGTATGTCAGACTTCGGTAAATCGCTCTGAATACGCAATGACAGTCTATCGGTGACAAACCTTGGTGGCTTATGCCTTATTATTTTTGTTTTCCAATGCGAAGTATCACTACTTCTGGTTTGGACCGCCTCGTATTCAAAACAATTAATCCAAGGATTTTTTCTCAGTCCGGTTTTTATTTTTGTTATTCGGACTGGCATCTTAAAGCATCGCTTTATTATTGTTGTTACGAGCCTGAGATGCATGAGTTCGCTGTGGTTAACATCGACCTGATTTATTGTTGTTGTTTCAGGTTTGGCACTTATCGGATATTTATTGTTGTTGTTTCCGTTGTTGCCTGATCTTTTCCGCTCTGATTTTTGTTTTTGTTGTATGAGCGTTACAAAATCTGCCAATTATTATTTTTGTTGAGTTGGCTGTTAGTTAACCGTGTTCTTGTTGTTCTTGCCCGTATAGATTGCACTTGCTGTGCCACTTTTTAGAAATGCCTTTAAAAACATATAGTTAGGTGTAGTGCAGTAAAGTTCGCCCAAGATCAAACAGAAGATTGTTACCTGTGAAACCATTATTTGGCTCTGTGTCTGTGTGTTACGGTAACACTCTCAATTTGTCACTCTGACGGGCGGGTCATGCTTTTTTGATTAGGGTCAAAAAAAAGAGCGGGATCTACCCGCTCTTTTTAGAGGCTGCTTTTTTTCTTGGAATCCCAAGGCGTTGACGACGCTCCCAGAGACACTTCCGGCTGATGCCCAGTCGCTGGGCTAGTTCGGTTTCACTCATCTGATCCTGATGTTCCAGAACAAAGTGTTGGAAGTAATCTTCCAGTGACAGGTCTTCCGGGGCCTTTGTGCCATCGTTACGCCCCGCGGAGCGCTGGGGTGGTGGAGCCATGCTGACGGAAGGCAGTGCAGACTGTGCCTGAGGAGGCATACGTGCCGGAGCAATCGTTTCTGGCACGATCCCCATATCATCGCTATGGATCAGGTTTCCTTCTGCCAGAATAACACCGCGCTCAATGGCATTTTCCAGTTCACGTACGTTACCGGGCCAGTCATGTTGCATGATGGCATCGGATGCATGTTTACTGAAACGCAGATTAGGTCGATCCATACGCTTGCAGGCTTCGCCCAACAGATATTCGGCAATCTCCAGAATATCTTCGCCACGCTCTCTCAGTGCTGGTAGGGCGATTTCCATGACGTTAAGGCGGTAATAAAGGTCGAGACGGAACTCACCTTCGCTGGAAAGCTTCTTCAGATTTCGGTGCGTTGCTGCCACAAGGCGCACATTCACCTTTTTTGATTGCACCGAGCCGATGCGGCGGATTTCACCTTCCTGCAGGACACGCAATAAGCGGGCCTGGGCTTCTAAAGGTAGCTCCCCGATCTCATCGAGAAATAAGGTACCGCCATCGGCTGCTTCTACCAGACCGCTTCGGTTGGTATTGGCACCGGTAAAGGCACCCTTTTCATAACCGAAGAGTTCGGATTCGATCAGGGTTTCCGGGATTGCGGCACAGTTTACTGAGATCATAGGCTCGCCTTTTCGGCGACTATGGTTGTGAATCGCTTTAGCGACCAGCTCTTTACCGGTACCGGATTCACCCTGAACCAATACGGTTGCTTCTGTTGGGGCAACTTTACGGATGCGCTGATAAACCACCTGCATGGGCGCGCAGTGACCGATCATGCCCATGGTTCCTGCTTCGGTTGAGGCTGCTTCGGTTTCTTCAACAAGGCTGTCTGCCGATTGCTCTGATTGGCGCTTAGTCAGAATCCGGTTAACGGTTTCCAGCATCTCGTCATGATCAAAAGGCTTGGCGATGTAATCTACAGCACCCTGTTTCATCGCATCCACAGCGGAGCGCATGCTGGCGTAACTGGTCATGATCAGAACCGGCGTGCCTTCAGCCAGTTCAATCAGATCGGTTCCCGGTGCTTTAGGCAATCGGAGGTCGGAAATGACCAGATCATAACGGTTACTTTTCAGATGGCTCAGGGCATCATCAACGGATGCCGCTTCGTTGACGGTGAAATTATGTCGTTCCAGCAACCTTTTCAGAGCGGAGCGGATAATATCTTCGTCTTCTACTATCAGAATCTTGCTCATTTAGTCATTCCACGCGGATTCGCTTTTGGCTTCAGCATGGTAGAGAGGCAAGGTGATGGTGACCTTTGTCCCGCGACCCTGCGTCCGGTCTGCCGGACTGCTGATCTGAATATGGCCATAGTGTTCTTCTATGATGCTGTAGACCAGAGCTAAGCCGAGACCGGTTCCTTCTCCTGGATCTTTGGTGGTGAAGAAGGGCTCAAAAATATGCTCTAACTGTTCTTCAGGGATACCACAGCCACGATCGGTAACATTTACCTGGGCAGTATTGTCCTGAACGGTAGCAGTTATAGTAACACTATCGCCCACATCTGAGGCATCCCTTGCGTTACCTAATAGATTAACAAATACCTGGATCAGTTTTTGAATGTCACCGATGACGTAGAGATCGTCCGGGCACTGGTTATCAAAAGTGATATCTTTTCCTTTAGAACTCAAGGAGATAAGGTTGACCGCTTCATCCACAGCATGGCCGACCAGAAGTGGTTCCTGTGTTGCCTGACTGGAGTGTCGGCCCGCATGGGCAAAGCTGACGAGAGAGTGCACGATACGTGTTACCCGTTTGGTCAGCTGTAGGATCTGATCAGCGGTTTCACCAATCACTTCCGGGTTGTCGGTTTCATATTTGAGGTTCTGTACCAGAGACGAAATACCGGTAATCGGATTACCAATCTCATGGGCTACACCCGCCGCCAGACGACCGATACTGGCAAGGCGTTCACTATGAACCAGTTCCTCTTCCAGTTGCTGGGTTTCAGTATGATCTTCCAGCAGAATCACCGAGCCGCCCATGTGTGACAGGGGCTCCTCGATATGCGCCTTGTGTAGTGAGAACCAGCGCGGCTTACCGTTGTCCTGTTGTACCTTCTGAAACAGATGGGGCGTATGACTACTGACAAACTCGCCCAGCAGGTCCTTCCAAGGGGGGGGTAAGCTGTCAAAACGGGAGCCCACCACCTGATCCATGGGGATGCCCGTCAGCCCAGACATGGTGTTGTTCCACATCAGAATTTCATAATCGTTACCCAGAGAGCAGACGCCGATGGGCAGATACTGCAACGTCTGCCGGTGGTAGCGGCGCAGGGAATCCAGCTCCTTTGCCAGCCCCGTCAGCTGATAACGGTAATTCTCTAACCGGGTCTCAACAAAGTGAATATCCTCAGAATTATGGCTGCTGCCGTTGGACTGATAGGGCAGGTACTGATCGACAATTTCCTGAGCGATGGCCGGGCCCATCAGGCCGGACAAGTTAGCCTGAATCTGATCCCGCAGACGCCGCAAAGCATAGGGCCTGCCATCATCCGGGTTGAGCTGCAGATCATGCAGAGCGGTTTGTACCTCCCGCTCAGCGGTCATCTTGCCGAGAGGGATCGCCAGAAAGCCGATAAAATCTTCGCAGGTTCGTGCATTTAGCTGTAGCCGGTGGGGGCGTGACAGGGCATCGACCGAACAGGAACTGGCACCGGCTTTTTCTTCATCACTGGGTTGCAGAAACAGAGAGGTAAAGATAAAGACCACAATATTCAGAATGATGGATGCCAGAGCTACCTCATACCAGCCATCGCCACCGGAGTGAAAGACCAGATTGGTCGCCGGCAGTGTTACCTGCTCAATGTTGTAAATGAGAGGGATCACCTGACCAAAAATCCAGATGCCGATACCGGCGCAGAGCCCGGCAATCAGGCCGATCCGGTTTGCGGTTGGCCAGTAGAGCACCGCCAGAATCCCCGGTAGAAACTGCAGGATACCGACAAAAGAGGTTAAGCCGAGGCTGGCCAGATCATGTTTTACCCCAAGGGTACGGTAAAACAGATAGGCGGCCAGAATAATCAGGCCGATCAGCAGACGGCGGAACCAGAGCAACCAGTTGTAGATATCGAACTTGGCTCCCGGCTGATAGACCGCCAGTACCAGATGGTTCAGGGTCATCGCTGCCAGCGCCAGTGTTACAAGAATGATGGTGCCGCTTGCGGCAGACAGTCCGGCAATAAAGGCAAAGATACCCACCCAGTTTTCAGCCCCGTTAATACCGATGCCCAGCACCATATATTCCGGTTTGAGGGGGTTACCCTCTGCCATACCTGCCCACAGAATCAGAGGCACCGGCAGGCTGAGCAGTAACAGATAAAGTGGCACCGCCCAGCTGGAACGAAACAGCACATCGGTGGATTGGTTCTCGGTAAAGATAATGTGGAACATGTGCGGCATCGCCACGGCGGCAGCAAAGAACAGCAGTAACATGGTGCGCCACTGACCCGCTTCCAGTGGCTTTTGCAGGGCCTGAAGTTGGTCCGCATGGGCGGTTAGCCAGACATCTAACCCCTGGAAGCCACCGAAAACCTCAAACAGCACGTAGGCGCCAATGGCCAACATCAGCACCAGTTTGATGACGGATTCGAAGGCGATCGCTACGACAAGGCTTTCATGCTTCTCCCGCAAGGAGGTATGGCGGGCACCAAAGAGTATGGCGAACAGAATCATCACCATGCAGAAGCCTAAGGCGAGTGTATGCGGAGAGGCTTCATTGGTCAGAATATAGATGGAGTCGGCTACTGCCTGAATCTGAAGGGCTAACAAAGGGAGAGCGCCCATCAGCATAAAGACGGTTACCAGACTGCCAATCCAGCGGCTCCGAAACCGGAAGGCAAAGAGATCTGCCAGCGATGACAGCTGATAGGTTCGCGTAATTCTGAGTATGGGTACCAGAAGCACAGGGGCTAATACGAAGGCTCCGGCGACCCCAAGGTAATAAGAAAGAAATCCATAGCCGTATTGGTTGGCCAAACCGACAGATCCGTAGACCGCCCATGCGCTGGCATAAACACCCAGTGAGAGCACATAGATCAGAGGGTGACGGGTGACTTTACGGGGTAGCCAGCGGCGCTCTGTGGCGTAAGCGGCTGCAAACAGGAATAGCAGGTAACCCACGCCGATAGCGGAGACTTGCCCCAGACTGAAGCTAAAGTTCATCCAATTTTCTCTTCTGCTCAAGCCAGATAGAAATGCCGATCAGAGCACCCCAAACCAGATAGGGGCGGTACCAGCTGCCGTTACTGTCGCCCCACCAGTCCATCAGAACCGGGGAGAAGAGATAACCGGCAAATACCAGAAAGAGAATCAAACGGTACATATACATGGCAATTTCGCTGTGTTGTTTTTATTCAGACGGGTTTGTTTTTTCAAACGCTGTTTGTTTTCCCGGCGAATGGGCGTTGTCATTTGTACACGCCATACCCGCTAAGGCTGGCCTCGGGAATTTCCTGCTGACGTGCCAGCCGCTCAGGTTGCCACTGATCAACTGCCCAGCGAAGAATATCAGAGTAGGTGCAAGCCTGTATCTCCCGGTCAGGAAATATCTGCAGGGCGGCCAGTGCCCGAAGTAGCAACTGATGCTTCTCTGTACTGTCGATGGCCGGAGCCAGATTCTGTTTGCTCAGCTTTTGTCCGTTAGCCTGAACAATAACCGGAATATGAGCGTAAACCGGAGGCGTGAGCTGAAGGTGTTGCATCAGCTGCAGCTGGCGCGGGGTGCTCTCCAGAATGTCATAACCCCTGACCACCTGATTCACGCCCTGCTCAACATCATCCAGTACGACCGCCAGCTGATAGGCAAAGAGTTTGTCCCGGCGCTGAATAATAAAGTCACCCACCTGATCCATTGCCCATTGGCAGTGTCCCTGAATCCTGTCTTCAATGCTGAAAATGCCCTCTGTTTTAAGACGAATCGCACATTCGGCATCGGCGGGAGGGGGATTTTTACGGCAACTGTTTGGATATACAGTGTAGTCTTTGAGCTGTTTCCGGCTGCACTGACAGCGGTATGCCTGTCCCTGTTTAAGCAACTGATCCACCTGATGCTGGTATCGTTCACTCTGCTGGCTCTGATACATCACGTCGCCATCCCAATACAACTCAAAGGCTTCGAGTGACCGTAAAATAGTATCGCTGGCACCCGGTTGTTCCCGGGGCGGGTCGATATCTTCAATCCGCATCAGCCAGAGGCCGTTATGGGCTTTGGCATCCAGATAACTGGCAAGGGCTGCCACCAGAGAACCAAAGTGCAGCGGCCCAGATGGTGTGGGAGCAAAACGGCCGACGTAGAGCATTTCTGATGCGAAGGAGGATGCTGGTGTCATGGTATTTGTATGGGTCAGTATCCGTTAGTGATTCAAATGAGTCTGTCGTGTATCGGCTTTATCAAACAGAGAGATTACGCAAACAGCAGGCATAAAAAAACCAGCCGTAGCTGGTTTTTTATGGCAGAGTCGGGGGCCGGGTTAGCCGCCGATCTGGCGTTCTTTGATTTCCGCCAGCGTCTTGCAGTCCACGCAAAGGGTTGCGGTTGGACGTGCTTCGAGTCGACGAATACCAATTTCAATGCCACAGGATTCGCAGTAACCGTAGTTACCTTCATCGATATCGGTCAGGGCTTCGTTTATCTTTTTGATCAGTTTGCGCTCGCGGTCACGGGTACGAAGTTCCAGACTGAACTCTTCTTCCTGAGTTGCGCGGTCCGCAGGGTCGGCAAAGTTGTTTGCATCTTCCTGAAGGTGCTGAACCGTACGGTCAACCTCTTCCATCAGCTCTTGTTTCCACTTCAGAAGGATCTGGCGGAAATGCTCCAGCTGATCATCATTCATATATTCTTCGCCGTCTTTAGTTTCGTACGGCACGAATGATTTCAGCTCTAGGTTGTTGGTTGCATTGTCTGGCATACGACTGCCCCATCATATTATGTTGTTGGTGGTCTGGGGGATGCCCGCCGATAAATAGTCCATCATTGGCACCCTCAGCAACGGACAAAACCTGTCACGTTTTTGAAAGCCTTGCTTATTTAGCGGAAAAGTAGAGAAAAAGCAAATTTAGCGGCCTTTTTTCTTCTTTTTTTTGCCGGAATCGCTTCAGGTTTTTACCGGCGGAGCTGCATATCGGTTCGCTTTTCACTATGATGTTCAGCCCCCTAAGAGTGACTTTACGGTGGTTAATCACTGTATTCAGATTCAGGAGTAGTGTATGTCGCTGTCGGATTTCCAATGGGCAAACCGTGTTGCGGATATTGCGCCTTTTCATGTGATGGCTTTGCTGGCCCGTGCACGTCAGTTGCAGGCGGAAGGTCGCGATGTGATTCATATGGAAATCGGTGAGCCGGATTTCTCCTCCCCACCTCAGGTTATAGAGGCGGGTCATCAGGCGTTACGCGATGGCCATACCGGCTATACACCGGCGGCAGGTATTCCTGAACTGAGAGAGGCGATTGCCCGTCATTATCAGACCGCATACGGCGTGAATGTCGATCCGGCACGCATTCTGGTAACCCCCGGTGCCTCAGGCGCTCTGTTGTTGCTGGCGGCTCTTTTAGTGAACCCCGGTGATCAGGTGATGATGGCCGACCCGACTTATCCCTGTAACCGCAACTTTATGCGCCTGTTTGAAGGCCAGTCTCAGCTGATACCTGTGGGGGCCGACAGTCACTTCCAACTCAGCGCTGCCCATATTGAGCAGCACTGGAATGATAAAACCCGTGCCGCCATGCTGGCGACGCCATCGAACCCGACCGGCACGCTGGTGAACCTGGAGCAGCTGGCGGAGATCTCTCAGGCGGTGAGCGCGAAAAAAGGGGCGCTGATCTGTGATGAGATCTATCAGGGGCTGACCTACGGTGTGGAAGCGCAAACGGCACTGGCAGTGAATGATGATGCCTTTGTCATCAACAGCTTTTCGAAATACTTTGGCATGACCGGCTGGCGTCTGGGTTGGCTGGTGGCACCTGAGTGCGCCATGCCGGAACTGGAAAAGCTGGCGCAGAATGTCTTCCTGTCCGCAACAACGCCATCCCAATATGCGGCTCTGGCGGCGTTCCAGCCGGATACCATCGCTCTGCTGGAAGAGCGTCGGGCTGAGTTTGCCCATCGTCGCGATTATCTGTTACCGGCACTGCGGGAGCTGGGTATGTCGATTCCGGTCACACCTGAGGGTGCGTTTTATATTTACGCCGGTATCGACCATCTGACCGATGACAGTTTCCAGTGGTGTCAGGATCTGCTGGAAGAAGAGGGTGTAGCGACAACGCCGGGTCTGGATTTTGGTGTTGAAGGTGCCCGTACTACGGTTCGTTTCGCCTATGCCGCCAGTATCGACAAGCTGGAAGAAGCGGTTGAGCGCATCGGTCGTTTTATTCAGAAGCGCGCCTAACTGAAAACGGAACAGGAACATCAGATATGCGTTGGTCATCACCCCTGCAGCCTGCCACGCTGATAAAACGCTATAAGCGTTTTATGGCGGATGTCGTGCCTGAGACCGTACCGGAGACTATGCCGGAGAAAGCCCGGGAGGCTGCCTCTGAGCCGCAGAGTCAGGCCGGGCAGATAACCCTGCACTGCCCCAATACCGGCTCGATGAAAAACTGTATGGGTGAGGGCTGGCGCGTCTGGTATTCCGATTCCGGTAATCCCAAGCGCAAATACCCCTGTACCTGGGAGCTGTCCGAAACCCCGGGCGGTGATCTGATCTGTGTGAATACCGCGCAGGCTAACCGCATTGTTAAAGAGGCGCTGGAGCAGAACGTCATTTCAGAGTTGGCCGTCTATGGCTCGGTGAAAGCGGAGGTGAAATACGGTACGGAAAACAGCCGCATCGATTTTCTGCTGACACAGGACGGATTACCGGATTGCTACGTTGAGGTGAAAAGCTGCACCTTGCTGGATGAGTCTTTCGGCGAAGGCCGGGGATTCTTTCCGGATGCGGTAACCGCTCGGGGTCAAAAGCATCTGCGGGAACTGCAGCAGATGGTGGCAGAAGGATACAGAGCTGTGCTGCTGTTCTGCGTTAATCATACCGGTATTGAGCAGGTGTCCGTGGCGGATCATATCGATCCGGCCTACGGTAAGGTGCTGCGTGAAGCACTGCAGGCAGGTGTTGAGATTCTGGCTTATAAGGCGGATATTGATCCAAAAGCGATCACCTTGTGCCAGTCGTTACCTGTGGTGGTCGATTAACCCGCCTGAATGGTTAATCAGCAGACTGTGAGCGACTAATGGTATCAGCCGTGCTGAGCATCACGTCACCCTGTTCATTAACTTCGTAGGGAATCGCTCTTAGCTTCTGACCTGCGCAAGGGCCATGGATACACTTTCCACTGTCGATCAGGAATTGCGCACCATGCATGGCGCACTGAATCAGCTGTTTGCTGGTGTCCAGAAACTGATCCGGTTGCCATTCCAGATTGACGCCCAGGTGAGGGCACTCGTTAGCGTAGAGATAAAGCTGATCTTTCTTTTTGACCGCAAAAATGGGGCCTATAGGCGTCTGAAAACCCTTACTACTTTTGTTTTCGATGTCGTCCAGAGTGCAGAGTACGTACATGGTTTCTCTCTTTAGGCTGTTCTACACGCGTCCGGTTTATCCCGGAGCCGTAGCGCTTAAATCTGCCTTTGTTTCGATGACCGTTGGATGTCATATCTGAAATGATGAGACGTAAAAAAGCCGTTTGCAAAGCAAACGGCTGAAAAGTGGTTAGTTGCCTAACCGCGAACACTAGATAACCCCTGTTCGGACAACGCCATCATAGAAATAAGTTGTGACGTTAATATGACAGGGTGACATCGTTTGATAATGGGTTTCACGCTTCCCGGTTGTTTGCAGCAGAACGGCTGCATTAACCTCGGTCATAACGCAGTCGGGTGCCATGATTGAGTGACATGATCAGCTCATCCGCGGAGATCTCTTTTGGAAACAGGCAGCCGGAAATATTGGCCATAGCGATGGATGCTCCCTCCAGCCGGGTGTGGCTGAAATCGATCCCTCTGAGGTCCGCTCCACGAAAGTAAGCGTTACTCATGTCAAGCCCGTGGGCATCCAGCTCTCTGAGGTCCAGCCCCCGAAAGTCTCCGCTTCTCAGGTCGGCAGTCTCGCCGCCTGCACGGGCTCGGTTAAAGCCGTCAATATCCTCATCCCGCAACATTTTGTACAGGACGTTATCTAACAGATGTGGCTTCTGGCTCATAACCGACTCCTTAGGCAAGCTGTGCCGCTTTTAGTGCTGCAGACCGAACTGACGACGAATGCTGAGCAAGAGTTTAGTGCTGGCATCATCTTCGTCGGTGTTAACAACCACAGTATAGTCTGCTTCGTCCGGTGCAATCGCTTCCTGATCTGCCAGCTGCTTATGCAGGACAGCCAGATCCGCTTCGGAGGCGTCATTACCTGCTGCGTGGCGTTTTTTCACGCGGCGTTCAAGCGTTTCCTGGCAAGCGGTGAATGAGAGTGTCAGAGCTGGTACGCCCAGTTGCTCTGCTTTATCGCGCAGTGCATCTCGTTGCCAGCGTTTAAGGTTGGTGGCATCGATAATCACAGGTGTTGCAGAGTGAATCACGCAGTCTGCCAGCTCTGCCAGCTTCTCATAGGTTTTCTGAGTCGCTTCCGGCGTGTAAATGCCTTCGTTGAGTTCAGAGTGGCTGTCCTGTTCAGCGGATAGGCCAAACAGACGCTTGCGTTCCACGTCAGAGCGAATACGGATCACGCCCAGCTCTTTGATCACACCCCGGCTAACGGAGCTTTTACCGGAACCGGACACACCATGGGTGATCAGCATAAAGGGCTGTTCAAATACCGTGTAGGACTCGGCCAGATCGATATAGCTCTGGTAGTCTGCTTCGAGTTTGGCGCGCCCAGCTTCGTCAATGGACGGGTCCAGCAGCATAAAGCGGGTTACCTTGGCTCGAACCATGGCACGATAAGCTTTGTAGAACGGCAGCAGCTGAATGCCTTCGTAATCGCCGGTCAGTTCCAGATACAGGTTGATAAAGTGGCGGGCCAGGGCTTTCTCACCGCGAGCTTCCAGGTCCATTACCAGGAAACCAGCGTCAGAGATCACATCGATCCAGCGGAACTCATCGTTAAATTCGATGCAGTCAAACAGAGCAACCTTGTCTTCACCGTTATCCTGAATCAAAGCCACGTTGCCGAGGTGAATATCACCGTGGCACTCGCGGATCATGCCGCCGGCTTTACGCTTGGCAAACAGGTGCTCCAGACGGGTGAAGGTATCCTGCATCCAGCCTTCCAGTTGAGCTAGCTGGTCCAGTTGTGGCTTTTCGCTCAGCATCTCGCGGATCTGATCGAAGTTCTGCTGTGCCGGAGCCAGCACTTCTGCCGGGCTTCCCAGAACCATGCTGTCATCCGCCTGACGGATATCGGCGTGGAAATCGGCGATCTGGTGCGCCAGGGAATCGATATGAGCCGAGGTCACCAGACCTTCTGCCTGCAGGTTGCTCAGCAGACGGTCACCATCAAACTGCTTCATGCGGATGGCGTATTCAAAGGGAGCGGAATCATCACCTAAAAGAGGTGCGTCTTCGCTACCGGAGATCGGCAGGACATCCAGATACAGATCCGGAGCCAGTCGTTTGTTCAGCTTCACTTCCTGTTCGCAGAAGAACTTACGTTTTTCCAGCGTGGTGAAGTTCAGAAAGCCGAAATCCATCGGCTTTTTGATTTTGTAGGCGTAATCGCCTGTAAGCAGCACCCAGGAGATATGGGTTTGATACAGTTTAAATTCCCCGGTGTCATGGTTGAACAGAGCAGGGTTCTGAAGTGCCTCAATCAGCTGTTGGCTCACAGGCGATCTCCTTAAAATTCATAATTCGTGCTGTATACCTGATAACGACGGTCATCGTGTTGTTGTATCAGGGGACAGCATGGGTTCCGGCTGATGGCATCAGCCGGAACTGTCCTGATATCCGTAAGGTAACGGATTAGCTCAGTGCTGCAAACGCTTTACGGGCAGCGGCGAGGGTTTTCTCAATATCTTCATCCGTGTGAGCAGACGATACAAAGCCCGCTTCGTAAGATGCCGGTGCCAGATAAACGCCCTCTTCCAGCATGGTGTGGAAGAACTTGTTGAAGTGGTCGTTGTTGCATTCCATCACATCAGCAAAACCGGTAACCGCAGGTTTGTCGGTGAAGAATACGCCGAACATGCCGCCCGCTTTCTGGGTGATGAAAGGTACACCGGCTTCTTTAGCCGCGGCTTCAAGACCGGCACACAGTTTGTCGACTTTGGCGAACAGTGCATCGTGGAAACCCGGCTCGCTGATGCTGTCCAGCAGGGCGATACCCGCCGCCATCGCCAGAGGGTTACCGGACAGAGTACCTGCCTGATAAACAGGGCCCAGCGGTGAGATATGAGACATGATCTCTTTTTTGCCACCGAAGGCGCCTACCGGCATACCGCCACCGATGATTTTACCCAGTGTGGTCAGATCCGGTTTGATGTTGAATCGCTCCTGAGCACCGCCCAGAGCAACACGGAAACCTGTCATTACTTCATCAAAGATCAGTACGGTGCCGTTTTCATCACACACTTCGCGCAGGCATTCCAGGAAACCCGGCTGAGGCGGGATGCAGTTCATGTTACCGGCAACAGGTTCTACGATGATGCAGGCGATCTGATCACCGATCTGTTTGAAGCACTCACGCACGTTGTCGATATCGTTGTAAGTCAGAGTGATGGTGTGCTCAGCCAGAGCAGCGGGTACGCCCGGAGAGTTTGGCTCGCCAAAGGTCAGAGCGCCGGAACCGGCTTTAACCAGCAGAGAGTCAGAGTGACCGTGGTAGCAGCCTTCAAACTTCACAATCTTGTCACGGCCGGTGTAACCACGGGCCAGACGGATCGCACTCATGGTCGCTTCAGTACCTGAGTTCACCATGCGCACCATTTCGATGTTCGGCATGATCTCGCAGATACGCTGCGCCATAGTGGTTTCGATGGCGGTCGGTGCACCAAAGCTCATACCGTCATCCAGACGATCTTTAACCGCCTGCAGTACTTTGTCGTTGGCGTGACCTGTGATCATAGGACCCCATGAACCCACATAGTCGATGTACTCTTTGCCATCTTCATCAAACAGGTATGCACCCTTCGCACGCTTGATAAATACCGGAGTACCGCCGACACCTTTAAACGCACGTACCGGAGAGTTTACGCCGCCAGGAATAACGGTCTGGGCATTGGCAAATAGCTGTTCTGACGTAGACATAGGATTCCCTATAACTGTTGTTGCTAAAAAAACGTATTGAAAACCTCTGCTCAGGCAGAGGCTTCGGAACCTGAATATTTACTGATTACGGAGCATCGGCAGAGGCCGTTCAGTAACAGAGGAAATTCCCCTGAGAATCAATCGGCTCATCATACCTAGGCATGGCGGTGTGATACAGCGTTGCTGCATCTTATTAAAGATTGATTCGGCTTAAACTTTGATCTGTACCGGCGGATTCAGCCCCGTGGAAACTGTTTTAACGCATCCGCAACCTGATCATGGCCGAACAGGCTGTTAACGACGGCTACCATGTCAGCACCCTGTTCAAACACTGAACCGGCATTTTCCGGGTCAATGCCGCCGATGACGACAACCGGACGCTGAAAATGTGCTTTGGCCTGAGCGATCAGTCCCAGTGGAGCCGGAGGCGCATCAGGTTTGGTTGAAGACGGGAAGAAGCGGCCAAAGGCCAGATAATCTGCTCCGGCATCCTGCGCCTGTTGTGCCAGCTCAAGAGAGGCATGGCAGGTGGCACCCAGTATTTTATCCACACCCAGTTTACGGCGCGCATCAGTCAGTGAGCCGTCACTTTGCCCCAGATGAACACCGTCGGCTCCGATGGTCAGAGCCAGCTCCAGGTCGTCATTGATGATCAGAGGGGTGTCGTATTGGCGGCATAGGGTCAGCAGGCGTTCTGCCCGTTGCTGCTTTTCATCCGGCGAGGCATTTTTTTCACGATATTGCAGGCAGCCGATACCGGCCTTTAATGCGGCTTCTGCTTTTGCAAACAGTTGTTCACCGGGCATCAGCTTACTGTCGGTGATGGCATAAATTGCGGATCGCTCAAGGGCTTGCAGAAAACGCTGCTGTGACGGTGTTGGTTGAATCGGGGTCATACCTGTCGGGGTATCCTGTAGATAATAATTCGGAGCGCAGATCAGGATCTGTCGCTCCAGAAAAAGCGGTTGGGCAGATGCTGACCGGCACTGAGTTTGTGGGCCTGCTCAAGGCTCTTCCAGGTGAAGTTCTGTGCCATCTCGACGGCGTTGCAGATATCAGCACCCTGAGCGATCAGTGCGGCGCAGGCGGCGGCGAAAGTACAGCCGCTGCCATGGTATTCGCCCGCTAATCTGGGCCAGTTTTTGCTCTGCATCTCACCGTGGCGGCCAAAGAGCTTGTTGACCACATCGGTGGTGTCGGCATGGGTGCCGGTCACCGCAACATGCTGACAGCCCTGGCTGATCAGGTGATGGGCCTGGGCGGCAACAGAATCCGCATTGGGGCTGAATTTTTCCAGCTCCTGTGTATTTGGCGTCAGCAGTAAGGTATGGGGGAGCAGCAGATCTGAGACAGCGGCAACCATCTCCTGCGATGTCAGTTTTTTACCGCCACCGGCTCTCAGTATCGGATCAAAGATCACCGGCAAGTCGGGATAATCCTGCAGCAGGGTATGAATCGCTTCGATATTGTCGATACTGCCCAGCAGGCCGATTTTGATGGCGGCGATGGGCAGGTCGTCCAGAATCATCCGGGCCTGTGCGATCAGGTCATTGGCGTTAACCGGATGAATATCCTGCACGTTATGGGTGTTCTGGGTGGTGGTCGCCGTAATGACGGTAGCGGCATAGCCACCTAATGAACGTATGCTTTCAATATCAGCCTGAATACCTGCCCCGCCGGAAGGGTCATGCCCGGCCAGAACCAGAGTGACAGCAGGGTTGGGCTTAGCCCCTGTAATCGTACTCATCATCGCACTCCGTAAGGGTTTTCTGAGCGGCCTGCAAAAGGCTGGTTGTCTATTAACCCGAAAAGGGCTTCACGACGACCAGAATAATGATGCCGATCAGAGCAAATACCGGTAGTTCATTGAATACACGATAAAACTTGTGGCTTTTGGTGTTTCTGTCTTCAGCGAACAGCTTGCGGTAGTGCCCGCAGGCAAAGTGATAGCCGATCAGAAGTACCACAAGAGTCAGTTTAGCGTGCATCCAGGGTTGGGACAGATAATAGCTGGCGTTCATGCTGATTAGCCAAAGCCCAAGCGCCACAACCACAATCATTGATGGGGTTGTAATGCCGCGATACAGCTTGCGCTCCATAATCTTGAAGCGTTCATTTCCTGGCTCATCAGTTGTCCCTGCGTGATAGACATAGAGCCTTGGCAGATAGAAAAGGCCGCTGAACCAGGTCACGATCGCCATCAGGTGAAAGGCTTTAACCCACAAAAAATCCATAATTACTCCTTGTAACGGTCGTTTATGACAGCCCATTGACTATCGATAAAAAGATTCAATCATTTCCGGTGTCACTATACCTATCACCGCACCATTGGCTCCGGTGATGTAGAGGGCATCGGTTCGCATATCGGCTATCCGTGTTTGAGCTTCGGCCAGTGTCGCTGTCTGAGGCAGAGGACTGGCACTTATACGGTCTTCTGACGGCACCTCGTTCAGAATAATTTTATCGGGTTCTTTTTTGCCATTCTGAGATAAGAGATAAAGGTGGTTAGCCAGATCCGCTGTTGGCAAAAGGACGAAATGGTTGTTGTCCTCTTCGTGAATCAGTAACCAGCGAGGTTTGGCAGCAAGAATGGTTTTTGCTAGTCCGGGATTCATCGAATTGGTGCAGCGTTTGAAGTCGCGACTCATGACCGCGCTGATGCCTGTCCGGCTCAGAATCTGAGATAGGGCCGGATCATGCAATTTAAGGCCTTTGAGCTCCAGTGCGTACTGGAATATAGACGGGTGATCCGGCAAAAGATATCGGCTGGTCAGCGTGGCAGAAACAACGGCTAACATTCCCGGCATAATAATATGTGGGTTGGCGGTCAGCTCCATCAACGCCATTAGCGCGGCAAGAGGGGCCTGTAAGCAAGCGGCCATCATGCTGGCCATACCGATCATGGCATAGATGCTGATATCCGATACCTGAGTACCTGCCAAATAGCCACCGATATGACCCGTTGCTGCACCCAGAAGCCCCCCGGCGACCATGATGGGGCCGATAATGCCAATGGGGACTCCAAGGCCAAACGTCGTTGCTGTCAGCAGGAGTTTGCTAATAGCAAGAAACACCAGCAGGCCAAGACCTAAATCGCCACTGAAGGAAAGGTTTACCAGATCAAAACCGCTACCCAGTAAAGAGGGAAGTAAAGCTGCAAAAAGAGCGGTCAGAAGACCTGCCAGCAGAAAGCGAATCTCAACTGCCCAGTGATGGGTGCGGAACAAGAGTCCGGAATAACTGATAAAGAGTGCTGCGAATACGCCAACAATTATGCCGCTGGCAGAAACCCAAGGCAGTTCAGCCAGAGTGTAAAGAGCTTGCGGGGTCGCGTTGAACAGACTCTCTCCCCCTAACAACCATTGACTTAACGCTGTGCCGGTGACGGACGCGAGGATGATTGGGGTAAAGCCCACGAGTGTGTATTCCGCCATAATGACTTCCATGGCAAAAATGACACCAGCAATGGGGGTGTTGAACGAGGCCCCAATTGCGGCCGCAGAGCCACAGCCAACTAATAAGCGAATACTGTTGTTGGGTAGTTTGAGATGCACCCCCATCAGACTACTGATGCTGGCGCCCATATGCACAGCAGGACCTTCACGACCTGCAGATAGCCCGCTGCCCAGGGAAATGATGGCATTAAAGAATTGACCAATAGCATTAGGCCAGGGCATGTGTCCCTGATTAAAGGTGAAGCGTTCAATCACATGACCGACACCTGAAGCCCGCCAGCGACTTTTGGACAGGCGAAAAATGACCGCTAAAACCAGACACCCGATGACAGGTGCCAGAATACGGTTGATGAGGGGAAGCGCCTCATGGTCCTCAGGCTCAATGCCAAGCAGCAACTCTGTGATCAGGTTGAGGCTGATAATAAAAATCACCATAACACCACCGGTGGCGATGCCAGAGATCAAACCGAGCAGAGCCAGTTGTGGCAGGGCGTCCAGGTGAGCCAGGCGCTCCCGGAAGTGCTGCAATGTCAGGCGTTGGAGAAATGGTTTCCGTAACAGGTTATTAGCCAAAGTGACGTCCAATGATCAAGAGGGGTGGCATACATAAGCCCTGAGTTTTGTGTATTATAACGGGATTCGATTCAAGAGTTCGATCCAGGACTGAACAGTGGAGAGCGACAGTGATTAAAGTCGGTATTGTTGGCGGAACCGGTTACACCGGAGTTGAGTTATTACGTTTGTTATCGCAGCACCCTGAGGCTCAGGTTGAGATTATTACCTCGCGATCTGAGGCGGGTGTTGCTGTCGCTGATATGTACCCGAATCTGCGTGGACACTATGACCTTAAATTCTCTGTGCCGGACTCTGAAGCGTTGGCTGCCTGTGATGTGGTTTTCTTTGCCACGCCACATGGTGTGGCTCATGGTCTTGCGGGTGAAATTCTCTCTAATGGTGGCCGTGTTATCGATCTGTCTGCGGACTTCCGTATTCGGGATCCGGAGCTTTGGGCGCAATGGTACGGTCAGCCGCATGGTGCACCTGAGTTGCTGAAAGAGGCGGTTTATGGGCTGCCGGAAACACAGCGTGAGAAAATCAGATCGGCCCGTTTGATTGCGGTACCTGGTTGCTATCCAACAGCGGTACAGCTGGCCGCTTTACCGCTTCTTGAAGCCGGTATTGTGAAACCTGAAATTGTGGCGGACTGTAAGTCTGGTGTCAGTGGCGCAGGACGAGGAGCAAAAGTAGGTTCTTTGTTGTGTGAAACCAGTGAGTCTGTTATGGCCTATGGGGCATCTGGTCACCGCCACTTGCCTGAGATTTCTCAGGAGCTGAATCGTGGCGCGGGGAAAGATGTTGATCTGACTTTTGTTCCACACCTGATGCCGATGATTCGTGGTATCCATGCAACGGTATACGCAGATCTTCTGGATGGGCAGGATGTCGATCTTCAGAAGCTATTTGAGAATCGGTATAAAAATGAGCCCTTTGTCGACGTAATGCCAGCAGGCTCTCATCCAGCTACACGTAGTGTAAAAGGGGTTAATATGTGTAGAATTTCGTTGCACAGGCCCCAGAATGGCAGCAAGGTTGTGGTACTATCCGTGATCGATAATTTGGTTAAGGGTGCTTCCGGTCAAGCCATTCAGAATATGAATCTTATGTTCGGCCTTGAGGAAAACACAGGCCTCAATCAGGTGGGTTTGATGCCTTAACCATAACAATAACGAGTTACCAGGTATGACAATGGTCAAAGGAAGTAAACAGGATCAGTTAGAAATTGTCTCTTACAGCCCGATGGAGCGTTTTGTACGCCGTACGGCTTTTTTACTCTTTCTAATCGTGATTGTTCTTGCCGGGTTTGGTTACGGCCAATACCAAGGTTGGGAAGAGCGTCGTTCAGCCGTAATCGAGCGTGATGAATTGCGCGATACTCTGACGGAGTCAGAGAAAGAGAATGAAACCCTGCGTCAAAAGGTTGCTGTACTGTCCCGCGGCAACCAGATTGACCAGAAAACTTATGCTGAGGTTCGTAATACTATTACGGATCTGAATGCACGGATTGCTCAGCTTGAGAATGAAGTTACTTTCTATAAGCGTGTAATGGCTCCTAGCAGCGAAGATAAAGGCCTAAGGGTTGAAAGCTGGGCGGTAGCGAAAACACTTAATCCGTCTCGTTTCAGCTTCAAGCTGGTACTGACACAGGTTGCAGATAACAACAACTACATTGAAGGTCGCGCGCTGGTTAGTGTAGTAGGACTGCAGGGGACAACTCGACGAGTTCTCCCACTGAGAGACTTGTCACCGGATGTTAAAGATCTGGGTGTCCGATTTCGTTTCCGTTTCTTCCAGAATGTAAGTGGCGAGATGGTTCTGCCGAAAGGTTTTAAACCAGAAAAAATCGAAGTGATTCTGCAGTCTACTGGCCGTAAGGCGATGCGGGTTGAAAAGAATTATGAATGGTCAGTTCAGGAGGCCGTTTAGGCATGTTTGGGAATAAAAGTAAACCAAGTACTCATCATTTTGATACTTTGGTGTCAGGAAAAGCAGAAATCGTAGGCGACCTCCACTTCAGTGGCGGCTTACATATTGATGGCAAAGTTTTCGGGAATATTGTCGCCGATGACGATTCAAAAGCCGTTGTTCGAATCAGTGAAAAAGGAGTTGTTGTTGGAGAGATCTCTGCTCCACATGTTATTGTTAATGGCCAAGTTTCCGGCGATATCCACTCTTGTGAACATATTGAGCTGGCCTCTCGTGCGGCAGTAAACGGTAACATTTTCTATAACATGATTGAGATGGTTATGGGATCTCAGGTGAGTGGAAACCTGATGCATCGCTACCGCGGCAAGCCGGAAAATCGTCCCGCTATGCCGAAAAATGTAACCCATGAAAAGCCGGAATTCGATGAAGGCAGTATCAGTAAAGAGGTCGATACTAAGGCAAAACCCTCGGCTGAAGTAAAGGCTGCAGCTAATAAGCCTGCTGGTGCAACGCCTGTTGCTGCAGTTCAGGATAAAAAAGCAGAAGCGACGACTGGCAACAAAGCTTAAGTTCATTTCTGTTTGCGGCCCGCATCTGAATACAGGTGCGGGCTTTTTTTCAGGCACAGATTTATCAGTTCTGATGCTATAGTAGTTGACTGTTTTGGTGGGTTAAGCCGATAATTCACTTTGATTGACACTTTCGGAGCGAACAATGACGGCGGACGTTTATATTCCCCAGGCCATGACTTTGACCGATTCAGCGGCTAACAAGGTTCGTGAATTGATTGAGGCTGAGCAAAACCCAAACCTGAAGTTGCGTGTTTATGTGACTGGAGGCGGGTGTTCAGGGTTTCAGTACGGTTTTGACTTTGATGAGAGCGATCAGGAAGACGACACCGTGATTGAGAATGATGGCGTTAAAATGGTCGTTGACCCGATGAGTTACCCATATCTGGTAGGCTCAGTCGTAGATTATCAGGAAGGTTTACAGGGGGCTCAGTTTCTCGTACAAAACCCGAATGCGACGACGACCTGTGGTTGTGGGTCATCTTTTACGGTGTGACAAGTATCTTCAGGAATTTAAAAGGCAGCTGACTCAGCTGCCTTTTTTATTTTGCCTTCGTCAGGCCGGATAGATGGCGCCTAGAATGCGTTCTCCTATAGCGCCGGTGGCGCTTGGGAGATTGCCAGGTCGGCCCAGCATTGTTTGATATGCAAGCCAGGCAAAAGCTGTCGCTTCTATCCAGTCGGGCGCAATGCCCAGGTCCGACGTGCTTTTCAGCTCGGTTTCAGGGGCGTAGTGCTGCAGTAGCTCTGTCAGCAGTTGGTTATGACTGCCTCCGCCGCAGATAAAAACTTCCCGGCAGTGATACTGGTTGAGCTGATCGGCAATTACTTTGGCGGTGAGTGCCGTCAGCGTATAAGCGACATCATGCCAATCAAAATTAAGCGGCTTCTGCTGTGCAGTGCCTTTTAAATAATGTTCGAGCCATGCCTGATTGAAATATTCACGGCCAGTGCTTTTAGGTGCTGGTTGGGTGAAATAGTTATCACCGAGCATCGATGCCAGTAATTCCGGCAGTAAAGCACCTTTGCGCGCCGTCTTACCCTGTTGATCAAATGCTTCTGACGTATGTTTGTGGTGCCAGTAGTCGATCAGGCAGTTACCCGGACCGCAGTCAAAACCCAGTCCCTTCTTAAGCAGTGTCAGATTGCTGATGCCGCCAATATTGATGAATGCTTGTTCGTAGCTATGCCGGCTTTCAGGATATTGAGCGAACAGCCACCGATGAAAAGCGGGAACCAGCGGTGCGCCCTGTCCACCTGCCGCAACGTCCCGACTGCGGAAGTCGCAGACAACACTGATACCTGTTTTCTCCGTTAACCGAGCATGGTCAGTGATCTGCAGAGTGTAAGCCAGTCGGTTATTGGGGGCGTGGTCTATGGTGTGTCCATGGCTGCCAATAGCACGAATCTGTTGGGGAGAGACATCACATTGCCGCAGCAGTTTGTGAATGGCCTGAGCAAAGAGGTCAGCGAGCTCGCCACTGGTCGTCGCTAGCTGATGCTTGCTGCAGCGATCGTTAAGAGCTAGCTGAAGCAGTTGTTCCCGAAAGGTCTCTGAATAGGGAATATCCAGTGCATCTATAATTCTGAAGCCAGGCTGACCAGATTCCGGGAAGTCAACCAGGGCTACATCGACACCGTCAGCACTGGTTCCTGACATAAGGCCAATGAATAGATTACTCATTACCTAACTGTGCCAGTTGACGATTGGGGTAAGTATCGAGGTTGCTCAACAGGTTGTTGGCATATTGGTCAAAGCGCTCGCGCTCTTTTTTAGCAATAGGCTCCACATCCGGGAATTTGATTGTCACCGGGTTTTTATGAATACCGTTTACACGGAATTCATAATGCAGATGGGGGCCGCTGGCTAATCCTGTGCTACCAACATAGCCAATAATCTGTCCTTGCTTAACAGTACGACCCTCTTTTATGCCTCGGCCATATTTGCTCATATGGGCGTAAAGAGTGGTATAGCGGCTACCATGCTTCAGCACAACGTGATTGCCATAGCTGCGGCTGTATCGTGATTTGATAATTTTGCCATCACCGGTTGCTCGGATTGGTGTACCTGTGCGTGCAGCATAATCGGTGCCGCGGTGTGAGCGGAAGCGGTTAAGGACAGGATGGAAGCGGCGTTTGGTAAAGTGTGAACTAATACGGGTAAAGTCTACCGGTGAGCGTAGGAATTGCTTGCGCATGCTGCGGCCATCCGGTGAGTAGTAGTCTGTTTTACCGGACTGATCTGTATAGCGAACGGCTTTGTGTGTTTGGCCTTGGGTGGTGAACTCTGCAGCAAGAATATTTCCATCGCGGAAGCGAATCCCATCGAGATATTCCTGGTAATAAAGAACTTTGAACGTATCCCCCGGGCGAATATCCAGAGAGAAGTCAATATCCCAGCCGAAGATGTTGGCTAGCGCCATAATAGTTTGCTGGCTCATCGCTGCGTTTTCACCAGCGGTAAAAAAGGCACCTTTGATTTCGCCTTCAGAATAGCGCAGTACTTTTTCCGGTTCGCGGGTTAGTTTCTCTTCAATATAATTTCCCTGATCATTGCGATTGAAAAGGGACAAAGAAAGAGGAGAGGTATCCAGACGAACGGATTTTAAATTCTTGTCGTTATCGTATTTAAAATGAATGCTCTGACCTGGCATTAGGAGAGAAAGATCGGTTTCGACCTGCTTGCTGTGCAGAATCCGGTATAGCTGAGCTGCAGGTATGTCAGCGCGATCAAACAGTTCTGAAAGTGTTTCACCTTTCTGGACGGTATAGGATGCCCAATCATCGGTAAGGCGTGGCCAGCTCTGGGTCTTTTCTTCAATGGTAAGGTCCAGTGGGATGTTGATGCGTTTTGCAGACACGTCCTGACTGGAGATAAGAGCTATTACAACGGCTAACAGAATGATCAAGCCAAGAATGATATGGTGTTTCAGTTGTTGAGCGCGTCTAAGCATAGGAAATAAAACCAAAAACTGTAGGTGAAATCGTTGGGTAACCGTACCTGAATGCTATAATGTACGCCATTTTTTCCAAGTTACAATTGGTGAAAAACATTCGATATATGTTGCTGAAATTGACATAGGATAGATAGATGACTTCCGTTGCAGAAGCTTTGGCGCTGATCAAGCGTGGTACAGAAGAGATTTTGGTTGAAGACGAGCTGGTCAAAAAGCTCGAAAGTGGGCGTGTTCTTCGCATTAAAGCGGGTTTTGACCCTACCGCGCCGGATCTCCACTTAGGCCATACAGTGCTTATTAACAAACTGCGACACTTTCAGGAATTAGGGCATCACGTGATGTTCCTGATCGGTGACTTCACCGGTCGTATTGGTGACCCGACCGGCAAGAACGTGACCCGTAAGCCGCTGACGGAAGAAGATGTAGCGAAAAATGCCAAAACGTATACCGAACAGGTATTCAAGATTCTGGATCCTGAGAAAACAGAAGTTTGTTTTAACTCGGACTGGATGGGCAAAATGAGCGCATCCGAGATGATCGAGCTGGCAGCGCAGCAGACCGTAGCGCGTATGCTTGAGCGTGATGATTTCAGCAAGCGCTATAAAGGTAATCAGTCCATCTCCATTCATGAATTTCTCTATCCGCTGGTGCAGGGTTATGACTCTGTCGCTATGAAGGCGGATGTAGAGCTGGGTGGTACCGATCAGAAGTTCAATCTTCTGATGGGGCGTGAACTGCAGAAAGGTGCAGGCCAGGAACCACAGATCTGTATCACTGTACCTATTCTGGAAGGTCTGGATGGCGTTCAGAAGATGTCCAAGTCTCTGGGCAACTATGTGGGTATTAATGACGCACCCGGCGAAATGTTCGGCAAAATCGTTTCCATGCCGGATTCCCTGATGTGGCGTTACTTCGAATTGCTCAGCTTCCGTCCTATGAGCGAAATTGATGAGCTGCGTCGTTCTGTAGAACAAGACGGTGCCAATCCTCGTGATATTAAAATGGAGCTGGCGCGTGAGCTGGTTGCGCGTTTCCATGATGAAGAAGCTGCAGCCAATGCGCATAAAGGTGCGGGTAATCGCCTGAAAGATGGTGAGCTGCCAGAAGATCTGCCGGAAGTGACAGTGGATTTTGAAGGGCAGGAAGAAGTACCTGTATCTGCCGTGATCAATAAAGCGGGGCTGACCAAGAACTCTAAGGCAGCGCGCGATATGCTGACCGCCGGTAGTGTCAAGATCGATGGTGAGGTTGCGGATCCGGCCATGAAGCTGCAGAAGGGCAAAACCTATGTTTGTCAGGCAGGTAAGAAGCAGTTTGCTAAAGTGACCCTAGCTTAAGGTTGCACAGGCTATCAGTTGTCGATTGCGGCTAGCTTATTTAACAAGTGGCTTTCGCAGTTACATGCTTAGTCATAAATAAGAAAGGTCTGTTAGGTGGAGAGGTATCTCTCATTTTGGCAGGCCTTTTTTAGTTTGTGATGGCGTTCAGAATATGTAGGGCGGGGTGGTTGCTGTTTTGCGTAGGGTGTATAGAGTTTCTTCTGAGATGAATACCCCGTCATTCGTGGCCTACAGGCGGGTGCTTGTAGTTAATTTACAAAAAATGCCATTTATTTGTAATTAAGGGTTGTGCTGCCCCGTTTTATGCGTATAATTCGCCCTCGTTGTCACGGAGCAAGTCTCCCGATGACCGTTAAC
>NZ_CEYNZH010000014.1:0-97315 GCF_982874595.1 Oceanospirillum sp.
CGTGACAACGAGGGCGAATTATACGCACAAAGCGGGGCAGTACAAGCCCTAAAATAAGAAAAGTGCAAAAATACCTGAAAAAAGTCAGAATAAAGTAAAACCTACAATTTCGACGTTAGAAATGAAGAGCAATTTACAATACCAGCAGGCAAGTACACGCAGACTGCTAACCACGATTACTCTGTTCCGCCTCGACTTAGCAACAAAAAAGCCAGCACCTCTTTAAGGTGCTGGCTCTTATGGGACAAAACCAATTCAGTTACTTAATCCAAATCTCGATCACTGTAGCCGATAAGGTAAAGAATCGCATCCAGCCCTAGATTGGACAGGGAATGCTCTGCACTTTCTTTTACAATCGGTTTAGCCCTGAAGGCGATCCCTAAGCCCGCCGTACCCAACATCGGCAGATCATTCGCACCATCACCAACAGCAATTGTTTGCTCAAGGCGTACGCCTTCATCCGCTGCAATCTGCTTCAGTAACTCTTTCTTACGCTCACCATCAACAACAATACCCGTAACATTACCAGTCACCTTACCATCGCGAATCTCAAGTTCATTGGCGTGAACATAATCAATACCCAGCTTGTTCTGCAGGTACTCGCCAAAGTAAGTAAAGCCACCGGAAAGAATCGCAGTTGTGTAACCCAGCGCATTAAGTGTTGAAATCAGCTTTTCAGCACCTTCAGTAATCTTCAGGTTTTCCGCAATGCCGCTAAGCACGCTCTCATCGAGTCCTTTCAGTAAGGCAACGCGACGCCTGAAGCTCTCGGTAAAGTCAATTTCACCGCGCATCGCACTTTCCGTGATTTCAGAAACCTGCTCACCAACACCAGCAGCTTTTGCCAGCTCATCAATCACTTCTGCTTCGATAAGGGTTGAGTCCATATCAAAGACAACCAGTCTACGATTACGGCGGAATACATTATCTTCCTGGAAAGAGATATCGACACTCAGCTCATTGGCCAGGCTCAGGAACTCTTCGCGAATTTTAGCCGGATTTTCCGGATCGCCCCGAACAGAAAATTCGACACAAGCACGACTTTGTTCGGAAATAGCGCGAAGCGGGATTCGACCTGAGAGACGATTGATACGATCAATATTCAGATCATTACCCGCGACAACACCCGTGACACGAGCAATATGCTCCGCCGTAACCTGCCGCGCCAGCAAAGTAACGATAAAGCGGTTTTTACCTTGCCCATCCACCCAGTGGCTATAACTGTCTTCCGCTACAGGTGTAAAACGGATATTGACGCCTAGCTCGTGAGCCTTAAAAAGCACATCGCGTAAAACCGGAGACGATTCAGACTCTTCCGGAATATGTACCAACACACCGAGAGACAGAGTGTCGTGAATAACCGCCTGGCCAATATCCAGGATATTCACACCATAACCAGCAAGAATATCTGTAATAGATGAAGTAAGCCCTGGCTTATCGACGCCGGAAATGTTGATAAGGATAATTTCTTTCATGAACCTGCCTGTGAGGATACTGATCTCTAAAAATTGCAGAGATTATATCAGAGCCCTTTTAAGCTAGATATTTGCCAAATAAAAAAAGGCGACCATGGCCGCCTTCTACTGATTACTCTGAATGCTGATAAAGATGCACATCCCGCTGCGGGAACGGAATTGATATCCCTTTCTCATCAAATGTCAGTTTAATCTTCTCTGTGAGATCGAATTTAATTGGCCAATATTCAGCAGCATCGACCCAAACCCGAACGGTAAAGTTCACAGAACTGTCCGCCAACTCACTGACAGCAACTAAAGGTTCCGGATCAGTTTTACCACGAGGCTCTGCTGCAATAATCTCTTTCAGCGTTTCTTTGACCAGACGGATATCATCGCTGTAACTGACACCGACGATCAGATCCAGTCGGCGGGTTGGATTAGCCGAATAGTTAGTCAGGTTATCATTTATCAAAGAAGCATTAGGTACTACGATCAGCTTGTTATCCGGTGTTTTCAGTCGGGTATTCAGCATGGTGATATGGTCGACACTTCCGGCAACACCAGCCCCCTCAATATAATCGCCTTTTTTAAAGGGGCGTTGAGAGACAAGAAGAATCCCTGCTGCCAGATTTTCCATTGAGCCCTTGAGCGCTAACGCGACAGCTAAACCCGCAGCACCTAAAGCAGCAATCAATGAGGTCGTATCAACGCCAATCTCACTTAAAACCGCAATAAACAGAATAACAAGCAAAACACTATGGGCAATTTGTCCGATAAAGCTTGCTGCAGCCTCATCCATATTTTTCTTCTGCAGCAATTTTACGAGAACATTTTTTACTCGTTTAACCAGCCAAAGGCCAAGAATTAAAAGCAACAAAGCAGGCCATACTTTGTCGGCCCATTCCATAGCGATACCGCTCCAATCATTTAGCTGTATATTTTTTAAATCCATCAGATGATCCTTTTATCACTTCAAACTTGATTGATGAGCTGCTTCGATGATGCTGGTTGTGGAAAAACCATCTTCAAAATTCAACACTTTAACGTCGCCACCGGAATTTATAACTGTGTCAGCGCCGACGATGTCCTCTAATTTATAGTCCCCACCTTTAACCAGCACATCAGGAACGAGTTCTGCAATGATACGGGCAGGCGTGTCTTCTTCAAAAGGGACAACCCAATCCACTGATGCCAGACCACCCAAAACGTGCATACGGTGTTCCAAATCATTGATCGGCCGAGAAGGGCCTTTCAGTCGAGATACGGATGCATCAGAATTAACGGCAACAATTAGCTTATCCCCCAGTTTACGTGCAGCATTCAGATAGCTGACATGACCTGGATGGAGAATATCGAAGCAACCGTTGGTAAATACAATTCGCTCATTTCTCTGTTTAGACACACTCAATGCCTGAACTAGCGCATTTTCACTAATAACTTTCTGCTGCTCAAGCCCTGAGAAACTGGCGAGCTCTGCATTTAGCTCCGCTAGAGATACGGTGTCTGTTCCCAGTTTAGATACCGCAATACCGGCAGCGATATTGGCAACCTCGACAGAACGCTCAAGATCCAGCCCTCCGGCAATTCCTGCTGCAAGAGTAGCAATCACCGTATCACCGGCGCCAGTGACATCAAAGACAGCTTTAGCATTTGCCGCATAGTAAACAGGATCTTTACCAGCCTGAAACAACGTCATCCCTTTTTCACTACGGGTGACCAGCAAGGCGTCCAACGACAACTCATCCAACAGACGAATAGCCCTTTCAACAACCTCATCTTCTGACGTACAAGAGCCGACGACAGCTTCAAACTCAGACATATTTGGAGTCAGAAGTGTTGCCCCTTTATAACGGCTAAAGTCAGTTCCCTTTGGGTCAACCAATACAGGAAGGCCAGATTTTCTCAGCTCGCTAATAAGCACATTTACGGACTGCAGCGAGCCTTTTGCATAATCTGACAAAACAACTGTGGCCACATTATCCAAATCCTGCAATGTCAGACGATTCAGATCCTGAGCATATTCCGGTGCAAATACTTCTTCATGATCCAATCGGAGCAGCTGCTGATGGCGACTCATGATGCGAAGCTTAGTGATCGTCGGCTGATTTGCTGCAACGACAAAACCCGATTGAACACCTTTATCAGACAGCAATGACTCCAGTTCAGATGCTTCGTGGTCTTTCCCAACAACACCCAGCACCTTTGCTGAAAGCTTTAATGCGGCAATATTCAAAGCCACATTCGCAGCACCACCGGCACGGGCGTCATTGCTTTTAACCTTCACGATAGGAACCGGCGCTTCAGGTGAGATACGCTCAGTTGCACCATGCCAATATTTATCCAGCATGACATCCCCAACCACAAGAACCGATTTCTGGCAGGATTCAAAAGTCAGCAAAAGAAAATCCCTAGTAAAACGTGAAATATTAATCAGCCGTAAAAGGCTAACCTAGACTCAGTAACGCGAGGGTATCATAGCGGAGTACGCAAGCAATTGCCTCTGTACCGATGAAAGGTTGTCCCACAGAAACAAAAACGACAAAATGCCTCACATTAATTAGCGCTTGATCAGGAGAAGAGGGTGTCTCTAAAAGTTTGGTTTGATGTTCAGCAGCTTTATTACGTTCCTCAATACGAACCGGTATACAGAAGACTTTCTTCTCTCGGGCATCAGTGCCACTTTGTGATTCACCAGCTCAGTGCTTCTGAAGAGATATTAGAAACGTTTCTCGAAATGACCGAACTACCTGTATCGGCCATGAGTGAAGCTGACACTCTGGAATTTTACAGGGAGAATCCTGCGGACTGGATCATATTCGGCAACACCTTTAAGCACTTTGATCAGCTGCCCTCTTCGACAAAAACAGCCTTGCTCTATCACGGCATCGGAGTAAAAGAGTGTTACTACGGGGAGGGACTGTCTAAATTTGACGTTCGCTTCACAGAGGGGCACTTTCGCCAACTGGAGCTATCCCATCGTTACCCAAAAGCAAACTTTGTCGAAACAGGCTTCGCCAAACTGGATCCTCTGGTAGCCAAGACTGGCTTTTCAGAGGTGAGCTTTGATCTGGAAAACGCGGGCTTATCCGCAAACAAACCGACACTTCTCTACGCCCCAACCTTTTATCCCAGTTCAATTGAGTTGATGGAAAAAAATTGGCCTGCAGTGTTTGCGGACTGCAACATTATTATCAAACCCCATTTCTTTAGCTATACGAACAAAAAATACAAGGCTCAAAGGAAACTTATTGAACACTGGAACACGTTCGACAACGTATACTTGGCAAAGCCAACAGAACTTTCGCTGATCCCTTACATGGCTACGGCTGACATACTGATCAGTGAAGCCTCTTCTGCTCTTTTTGAATTCGCTGCTCTGGATAAACCTGTCATTTGGCTGGATTTTTTCAAATTACGCTGGGGCTACAGAGGCCCATTCCGCTATCGTTTTGAAAAACGTATGGATCAAACAATTCACAAGTACCGGGACGTGGGCCGCCATGTAGATAAAGTGACTAACCTTGAAGTAGCTATTCGAGAAGAACTCGCCAACCCAGCATCAAATCAATCAAACCGATCGAAAACGACTCAAGAGCTGATTGGCTTGGTTGACGGCAAAGTTGCCGAACGCATCGTTGACTACCTGATAAACAATCGATAACACCGACCAAAACCAAAAAGAGCCTTTCAGCAGGCTCTTTTTTTGTTCAACTATTCTTTTCTGCTTATCACCACGTTCAACGGATATGCATATAACCAAGTGATTTGCGGACTTTATAGCGCCGATACAGATTCAACGGTTTACGCAGTACACCCAAAGCTGAAACCCGGTCTACCGCATCAAGCACACGAGCAGCACTTTTTCCGTCCTGATAAGGATGAACCTGCCTGATATAACTCTCGATTTTATCTTTCAGTGATTCGTCCGGTGACAAAGCCTGATCAAGTACTTTCTCAAGCTGATCAGCCTTTGTGAAGTTAATCAAGTAGTCTTCTGGCATTGAGTTATTAAGCGTAACGACAACTTTCCCCATCAGCAAAGCTTCAGTCACAGCACTTGAGGTATCTGAGACAACAACATCAGCCTGCTGTAACAACGGAATCAAACTGGCATCTTCGCTAACCCGTAAATGACTTAAGTTAAGCGCCCTGTATGCAGTAACCACATCCTTATTCATTTTTGGATGAAACTTAACCACAATATTGTACTGACCGGAATTACCGAGCTTTTGCCATTGATCCAACAGAGCGGGAGCAGACGTTAATGCAGGGGAAAACGTAGGGGCAAACAAGATAGTGGGTTTGCCCGTTTTTTTATGCGGAGGCAAAGGAAAGCAAGGATCCATTTTTGGCCAGCCAGTCTCAATAACGCGGAAATGCCGATGCTTTCGAGCAAGCGCCTCAAAACGATCTGTTGTAATAGGACCGTGTGTACAATAAAGATCAAAAAAGCCACGAATCACAAAGTGGCCTTTTTTCTTCCACTCAAAGCCGTGAAACACCTGAACTTTGATGCCTGGGAAAAAATCCGGGACAACATTTCCCGGCACAAAAACAGCAACCGGATTGTAGGCTTTTACTTCCTCTACAGTTGTCAGCTGTATCTCATCAGGGTTCAGCTGACTGGCTGAAACTGACTTACCATTAAGATACCAAACAACCTCGTCACCACGCTCACGAATCTCATCCTGAAGCGGGCGCAAAATGCCATAGGAGTATGTTTGCTGAACGAAAAAGAGGTAACGCTTTGCAGCCGACATTCAGATATCACTCTTATTCGCAGTTGGATTGATCATTTTCGTAAGTACTCCACTCTTTAACTGGTGTTCTCCAATCTCCGTAACGATAGGTCAGATATTCATCATACTTTGCAGGAACCGGGTATTGCTTGCCACCAAAATCGACGGCAGAGCTCTCAGCTAACATATCGGTTGGAGCTTTCTGAACCACACAGGCGCCTTTATTCATCAGAATGTTGTACAAAAAGCCGTCACCGGGAGAGTACTTAATAAAAATATCAATCAATAATGGCCCTCTATGAAAAAGGCCATCCCGATTTCTAACTTTGGCGATTCTTGGCTCACCCTTTTTTAGCGGAAAATGGTCATGCTTTATGCGGGATATCTTCGCCCGGTAACCTTTAAAAAAGAGCTTCCAGAACGCCTTACGCAATAGCGGCACGTCCTCGGCTAAAATATAAAGATCGATATCCGTATCCCAAGGCAACAAACGCCCTTCACGAATGACACCCAGTAAAGTGCCACATTCAAGCCAATAGCGAATACCATATGTTTCAAGAATGTCAGTCACATCCTTCAACATAGCCAGAGCGTTTTCGTAGTTCTCACCCTCAAGGGTAGTAAAATTTGCCATCAAGACACCTAACGGATAATACGCGCAAAGGCTTGCTCGATATCTTTTTCAGGAACAAGCCCCCACACATTCTGTGCAAACTGATTGCTGTAATCCCCAGCTTTGGCACAATTTAACTTTTCAATCAGCTCATTGAAGTCGTAGGCACGCATTCCGGGCAAAGCAATATGCTCTTCAAAAGCGATAACATCATGAGCTGTTGCTACAGTTGGGTCTTCATTAATTGAATGAATCACCGGGAGATCCAAAGCAAAGCCTTCCATCATAATTGAAGAGGTATCTGTGATCAGGGCGTCCATGCAGGAAAGGATATCCAGGCTGCCTATGGTCGCTACTTTAGAAAGATCAACAACGCGGTCACCAAGGTTTTCAAAGCCCTGAATTTGCTTGGTAAGAACATGAGTCTTCAGGTACAGATAAGCATTGTGCTCTTCAAGCCACTGCAGAAGAACCTGCTCATCAAAGCCTGATAACGCAGGTAGACTACCGGATCGGGTTGGGGCATACATGATCTTAAAGCCAGGCTTTTGTATCAAAGACTGCGCCTCTTCTGTTAGAAGCAGAGGGGCGCTTTTATCTTTCAGGGCTGGAGCACGATAAAATCGAGGATAACCAACCCGAATTGTCTTCCTTACTGGAATGCCTGAAAAATAGGCTCGACGATAACTCTCTATCCAGTTCTGACATAAAACACCATCAAAGGCTCGCCCGCCTCGCCGGCTTGGCATATAGTCTTCAAATTTTTGCTCGGTGGGCGTTTTTTTTGTGATGAGCCCATGAAAGATGCGGTAGTACTTCTGGTCGCGCAAAAAAAACCGAGCGCCTCTCATCATAAGACGCTCGGAGTTGGGATTATCGATCAAAAATACAGTACGGGATCTTTTCAGAGCAGAGCTAAGAGACGTTACTTCAATAAGATCCGTCTTAAGAAATTCATTCAACTCTGTAACATAAGGAGCTGCGACCTTAGGCTTATCAGCAATAATCAGGATTTTCTTCCCTGGTTTATTAGCCAGAGCAGCCTGAAGCAGCGGCAACGTATCTGAATCAGGTTTAGATTGACGAAATTCGATAGCCGTTGCATCTCTTTTGCCACGGTAGCTAAAAAAAACCGGTAGAAAAAAAGACATTTTCAGAAATGCAATTAAAGACGAGACAGGAGCCTCAGTTAAATCCTTAATAAGTTTACGCATAGATCATCCAAGCTTGACATATGATGACAACTGACCTTTTTCCTGTAGCTCACTATACAGTTCAAGCTCTGAAGCCGAGTCTACTTCCAACCACTTATTCTCAACCAGAGCGGCACGTACATCCCAGCGGTTATCAATCAGAGACTGAATCAGACTGGTCATATACATATTATCCAGATCTTTACCATCGTAGATCGCAGATGGATCCAGCTGATGATAGAAGTCGATGAAGGCCTGAACTTTATCGGCTCGTACTTTGATCAGTCCCATATACTGCGCCTGAACCTGATCGTAGCTTTCAGGCTTCTTGCCCAGTTCAAGTACTTTATTACCTTCCATCTTGAACGTTTCGGCATCGGACAAAGGTTCATCCATACGCAGAGACCAAAGGCGTTTCCACTCCAGATCCGCCGAAATAACCACTTCACCTTCTGTTGAAAGCAATGTATCCAGCACAGAAGGTTCGTAGACAATATCCCCATAACAAATCAGAAGATCTTGGTCAGGTGACATGAACTCTTCAGCGCAGAACAGAGTGCTGACCATATTTGTTTCCGCAAAACGTTCATTGGTGTAAAGCTTTACCTCAGGAGCATTTAGCTTATCCCGAAGATAACCACCGATCAGAGCTATATTCTCAACAGGTACACCGCTACCTTTAATCACCTCAAGCTGTCGGTGAAGCAATGGACGACCATCAAGCTCAACCATGCATTTTGGCCGATCATTGGTGTAAGGGCGTAAACGTGTACCCTGCCCAGCAGCAAGCACAATAACTTTCATATCAAACTCCAAAAAAATCACGAATCAGTTTCTGGTCATCCTCTGAAAAAGGCAGTTCACGCTCGGGATGCCACATAATCCCCATCCAGGGAAACTCACTATGCTTAAAGGCCTCAACAACACCGTCATCGCAGGAAGCCATCACCTGTAAACTTTGACCAAGGGTTGGCTTTGTGATGGCGAGATTGTGGTAACTGTTAACCTCATTGCTAATACGATCAGCCACCATAGTTCCTTCAAGCGGATGCCGGGTAGCCACATGCCCGGTCACCTCAACCAAGGAGCCGCCTAAGTAGTGATTGATAAATTGCATACCGCGACAGACACCAAGCACAGGTAGTTTTTTCTTACCTGCAAACACTAACACTGCAGATTCAAGCGCATCACGTTGAGGAGCCGTGCCGATATCATTCCCACCACTCAGGATAAAGCCATCCAGCTTTAATTCCGCAAAATACTCTTCATGATCAGGGATCCCCGTAGGGAGAGGAATTGCCAGAATTCCCAGCTCCCACAAAAACTCAGACCAATGATAATCCAGAGCATCGCGAGCTTCATCACGGCCGTCAATACGGTCAAATCTCTGACTTATACCCAGACGAAACACTAATGAATCGCCTTCAACTGAGAGTTTGCAGGGTCTAACTCAAGCACCGAGGCTTTAGCTAGCTGACGGTACATTTGTTCTCCAATACCGATTGCTGCAGGCATCGCAAATTCCGCTGCCCGGATCGCCATATGAGAGTTAGCGCCACCATACATGGTCACCAGCCCAGCAATCCCCTGGCCAAACAGCCAGTCATAACCCGGATCGGCCTGGGGAATCATGACAATCTTGCCACTCACATCAGGTTGATCCTCAGGAGAGCTGTCTGCCAAGTTAACGCAATCCGTTAATACACGGGTTTGCCCTACAAAGTTTGGCTGGCCTTCATGCAGAAGAAACGAGAAAAAGTCGTCCTTCGATGTCAGCAAAGCAGGCAACTCGCAAGACTGAGCGACAACACGGAACCGGGCGTGATAATCCGCGGTCGCTTTAAGTCTTTCAGACACAACCGCTTCAGATTGTGGTGACTGAGTCGCATCAAGCAACTCTTGAATAGAAAGTGAAGATAATTCTTCCCGGTCCAACCCATACCGCTCACCCCAGCGAACAATAAGATCCAGGGCCAGAGACAGGTTACGAGAGAATACAAACTTAGCACTTTCACGCCCCTCAATCGCCTGACGCAGGAACCGCTCCAACTCTTCGTCCGAGTAATCAATGCCTTCAGACCTTACAGCGTTAAAAAAGGCTACCCGCTCTTGCTCCCAAAGTGAGGTGCCTTCGGATAAGTGAATAGCTTCAGTACCAGTCTTATCAAGGATAGGGCGCAGATACTTTTCAGGATCATCACGATACGCAGGGGAAGTAATATCATAAGTGCCAGGGCGCAGGTGACCATATTTATCGACAAACTCATCCCAGTTAAGATGACCAGACACAACAGCCCGAGCATCTTCTGTAAGCTCATGAGAGACCGTTCTTACAGATGCCATAAACTCGTTCTTTGCCTGCTCGGTCAGCACGCCAGTGGCCACAGCCTCTTTAAGTAGCGTTACAGCAACAAAACCGCTTCGAGCAAGATGCGCAAAGGGAAGGGTGCCATAGCGTTTACAGTCGTCCAGAAGATTCTTTGCGATGTTAAGGAATCGGGATACTGGGTAGTCTGTCAGTTTGTTTTTTACGGCAACCAGACGATCATTAAGCGCATGTGTGGTTTCAATATCGCCAGCAGTCCGCTCGATACCATTACAGGTTACCTGCCGTAAACCTGATTTCAGATCAGAGAGCTCTGCATCGGACAGGCCCGCTTCATCTTTCAGGCGCTTTTCCCAACGCGCAAAGTCAAGACCAAGACAAGTCGGCACGACATCAAACTCTACTTTGTCATGCAGGTGCGGATTTTCACTAAGCCAGTGCAGGTAGAACTCAACCAGCTTAGCGGCTAACTGATCTGATATTCCTTGTGGAATAAAAGAATTAAAGCTGGCCCGAACATCAATATACGGCTTACCGGCAAAGCTGGTTAGCAGGGGCTGAGGACGAATATCTCTGTAGCCGTATTCGACACGCTGCGTCGCCCAAGTATCATCCAGAATCAATTTCCGGTAGAGGCTATCCGCAAGCCGCCCGGGATTAGTGCCAATAATCTCTGCCGGGTTCCAGTCAGGCATTACCCCATATAGCGGCTTACTGCCAAAAATATGTGCTGCTGGCTGGAAATCGCTGTCCCAATGCCGTAACGCGCTGTCGAACATCTCCGCCATTTGAGCATTCTGAAGCAGCAGATCTTCCTGCTCTACAGCAATAGGTCTAACCTGAAGGATATGCACCTGAAGGTCTTTATCAACCGCGAACTCAACATCAAGGGCATCATAGGATAGCAGCCACTCAACCTCGATCAACGCCAAAACCAAGGGCACTAACCGCTGATCTGCGATTTGCGATTCTTGCGCATCACGATGAACATACAACACCTTATGATCGTTGGTGTTGCCTGCCGTAATACCATCAGTCGAACCGCTTTCTTCATAATTAATAACGTAATAAGGCGCGCCACGCTCCAGAGTGCGGGTAAAAGCCACACCGCTCATGATCACGTCTTTAACCATGGGCTGAATCAGCACCTGATCATCAGGCTGCATATTATGATATGAAGCAATCACCTCATCGATCGCAGCTTCAAGGCCAGCAGGGACAGCGACATTAAGCACGCTGGTATAAGCCCCCGCATTAGAGTGGGTAAAAGCATCTTCGCTTCGGGCGCTTGAACGAACAACAACCGTCTGACCTGCAAACTTGCTCTCAGCCTGCCTCAAAATTTCACTGGCACTATCACTCCACTCACCGGTAGTGAAAGAAACCTGGTCCTGAATTGTCGCAGCAGTCACCATCTTGCGTAGGCGTGCCAGTGTCTCTGCTTTCGTCCCTAGGACAAAATGAGCAATGTCTTTAGGCTGATTAACTTCTGCCCAGTCCCCGGCTACATCAACGCCCTTCACACTAAGCCCAGAAAGCCTTAACCACTCAACAAGTCCTGACAGGTGCGCTTTATGCAATAAACCAGGCAGATTACCCTGGATACTTCGCAAAGCCTCTACCGCCCTTGGGCCAAAGTGAACCAAACCAATAAACTCTCCGGATGCCCATTCATCGGGAATATCGCAGCCCGAACGCAACACATCAGCACCCTGAACCAAAACTTTTTCTGAACCCGTTAAATCATCTTCAGAACGACCAATATATCGCTGCTTCCAGTGACTATCCCAAGCAACAGCAATATCTGCCTCTGTCTCACTGAGGGTATCTGCTAATTTTTCTCTAAAAAGGATATCACCATAACAAACCAGCACATCATCAGAGACAGTCAGGTCAGTGCTCAGTAAAGAAGCTGCACTTCCAGTGTCAGACCAGTTAGGGTTTACAACTGTTTCAATTTCCGGATACTTCTCGGCAATCTCATCAGACTGGTATCCTAATACCAAACAGGCATTACCTTTAAATACTGATGTCGCACGCAGCAGCCATTCAAGCACGTTGACTCCATTCACAGCCTCCAGCAAAGATGGTTGCTCACCATTGTGAGGCGCGCCGGCACCTAATATCACTGCACGCTTGTTTGTTTTATCCATAAGAAGTTCCGCAACCTGAATCTGATACATTGAGCAAACCAGCAATTATAACACCCCAGACTTTTTTTGAGGCATAAAAAAAGGACATCTCAGCCCTTTTAAACAATAAAAAAACACTAGGAAGATGAGTCAACTTTCGACTTATCTTGTGAAATATAATCCCATTCCTTAACGGGTATTCTCCAGTCCCCATATCGGTAGGTCAGATACTCATCATAATTCTTAGGAATTGGATATTGCTTGCCTTCAAAATCAACAGTACTTTTTTCTCTAAGAAAATTCGTCGGAAAGCGCTGCTCAACCGAATTGACACCTTCCCCAATTCTTACATAGTGAAAACCGTCACCCGCATCGTACTTAATAAAGATATCAATAAGATTATCACCACGATGAAAGATGCCTTTTCTATTGCGAATCCGAAAGATTCTTTTAGCACCATAAGGAATAGATGCAGTTTCTATTGTCGACTTAGCGAACCTGACTCTATAACCCTTGAACCATAGTAAAAACATGCACCTTTTAAGCTTGGTGAGCTGAGATGAATCAACGGCAAGATCAACATCGTTATCCCAAGGCAGCAAACGATTTTCTCGCATAATACCCAGCAAAGTGCCACAATCCAGGACATAGTCAACACCGAACTTCTCTAGAACAGAAGTTATTTCCTTAAGCATTGAAAGAGCCTTTTCTCCCACCTCTCCTTCAAGCCTAGCTTCACCAGCCATTACAATGCCTCCCCGACCTTAACATGTCTTACAGCTTGATAAGCATAAGCTGCCGCAACCGCCATAATGATATTAAAAGCATATAAGCTTTGCCAATAAAAAAAATCCGAAGTAAACATAGCAATACAATTAAAATAGATCATCGATCCTGGAATATAAAAAGAAATCCACCTAGGAACCAAGCCAAGTTTAACTGACTTATAAAAATAGAATAGAACAACCGTCATTACACAAACAAAAAAAATCAAACCAAAAAAACCATACCGCACAAAAAGCTCAAGATATCCATTATGGACTGTATTTATAAAGGTATTGTCAGGGGAAATTGTGCCTGACAACTCCATAACGGTATTACCTCCTCTGTACCCCCAACCTAGTGCCGGGCGATCCATACCGTACTCAATTCCAGCTCGCCAAAACTGAAGACGAAGCCCCATACTGCTATCAGGTAACTCCGAAAAATCCTGGCGTTTCTCATAGAATTTCGTAAAAGTTTGCGCCTCAAGTTCAAATCGATTTAACAATGGATTAGCTAAACCTGAAACGTAAGCTGTTGCCGTTAAAAGTAATAATAGAAGCCCAAAATAAAGCTTTTTCCTCAGGCTAATACCTTCCTTAAAAAAACTGTAGACTAAGAATAAAAGGAAAAATACTAGCCCAACAACAGCCGACCTTGTTTGTGTAACAAAAATAATCATTAAACATAATAAAGATAAACCCACCAGAGCCAAACGAAACGAAAGGCGTTGCTTCGAAAAAAACGCGTAGATCGTGTACCCCACAAAAACCAGGCCAAATAGCAGCGCAGTCCGGATAGCAACCAACCCGAAGTCAACACGCTCGCCTGAAAGACCTTTCTTAATTTCGGCAATCCCCCCGCCAGTTGCAAAAGGTATACATAGCACAACGATAGAAGCTAGCAGTAAAAAAAGAGGGATCTTTTTCTTATTTAGATAGAGAAAAAAACCCATAAATAAATAAATAAATTTATCTAAAAAATCTTCCGGCCTGACATGGAGCACATTTTCTCTCGAAAAATCCTGTAAAAGCATCAGCCAACTTAAAACCGGAATAGCAATAGCAACTATTAAAACAACCAGAAATAATCGCCTTAAGCCGACACCATATCTAAAACAAGAGTAAAGCAGTAACAGGTAAAAAAAAGGTTCAAAATAGTGAAACACATCCCTCATATACAACCTAAAAACAACAAAGGTTGTAAAAAGAAATATCAAACTAGTATTAAGCCAAAGAGGTACTGTTCTCTCTTCAGCACTGAAAAAATCATAATTTTTTTGACTTGATACCACAGCGATTACTCAGGCAGAGACTTGACCACCTCAATGATTGAGGTTGTTGAAATTGAAGGTGTTCTTGGCAAATATACAACATCACACACCGCGTTCATATCATCAAACTTCCCGGCCCAGTCATCCCCCATAACCAGAACATCAGCTTTATAATCAAGAATATACTGCTTTTTAAGCTCCAAAGACTCCTCAAGAAAAACCTCATCAACCACACGTAGAGCTTTAAGCATCGCTGCTCGTTCAAATTCAGAATAAACGGGTTTGCGGCCTTTTTTTCGTTCGTTGAGAGCATCAGAGGAAACCCCAACAACGAGCTGGTCACCCAATTCTTTAGCACGGCTCAAAATCCGGATATGTCCATAATGAAGAATATCGAATGTTCCAAAAGTGATGACACGCACAACCCACCTCAAAATTGATTGAATTAGCAGTGATTGTATCTTTTTGGCTAGTCGATAAGAACCCACAAAATGCTAACGAATACATTATTACTCAACCTGTTGCCGATAACACTTTCTTTCCAGACCGTGTTTTTTCATCAGCTCATTAAAAGTTCTGCGGGGTAACTCCAACTCATCCAGCAGAGGCTGTACCTGCCCGCTATGACGTCGAAGTGCATTTTCTAACAGAGTCCGCTCAAAACTTCTCATCTGGCACTGCAGGCTGACACCGCTTTTGATCGCCGGTGTTTTCATCAGCTCAGAGACCGCCAGCTTCTGTCCTTGCCGACCAAAGACAAAGCGCTGGGCGATATTTTTTAGCTCTCGAACGTTGCCGGGCCAGCGGTGCTGCATCACCGCCTGAATATCATTCAGATCCGGCTCGAAGGGCTCACGGCCATAATCCTGAGCCAACTGATCGATAAAGTGTGTAAATAAAAGCGGTATGTCCTCTCTGCGCTCTCTCAGAGGGGGAATATGAATCTCTGCGACGTTCAGACGAAAATAGAGATCTTCCCGGAACTCCCCTTGTTCGCTGGCAGTCTGCAGATCAGTTTTAGTCGCGGCAATTAAACGAAAATCCAAATCCACCAGCTGATTGGAACCCAGTCGCTCGACCTTCATCTCCTGCAGAACCCGAAGCAATTTGACCTGCAGATTAAGGGGCATGGTTTCAATCTCATCAAGGAAAACCGTCCCACCTTTAGCGTATTCCAACTTACCTATGCGTTGACGATCAGCCCCGGTAAACGCCCCTTTTTCAAAACCGAACACTTCACTTTCAAACAGGTGCTCAGGCATGGCAGCACAGTTCAGGGCGACATAAGGTAATGACTGACGATAACTCAGCTGGTGCAGGCTGGTCGCCACCTGCTCTTTGCCGCTTCCGGTTTCTCCATGAATCAGCACATTAACCGGCAGATCTGCCAGATCCAGAACCGTATCACGCAATGCCTGCATCTGAGGGCTTTTACCGACCAGCAGAGCGTTAAGAAGATCCGGGGATTGAATACTTTTTCTGAGACGACGGTTATCCAGCACCAGTGCCCTTTGGCGCAATGCATGGCCAACAATGCGAATAAAATGGTCCGGATCAAACGGCTTCTGCTGAAAATCATAAGCCCCCTTGTGCATGGCGCTGACAGCCATGTCGATATCGCCATGACCGGTCAGCAGAATCACGGGGAGCTCAGAATCGATAGCCAGCACCTGTTCCATTAATTCCAAGCCCGTCATCCCCGGCATCCGGATATCCGTGACCACAATCCCCGGATACCCCGGCTTTAGATGTGTCAGAGCTTCTTTCGCATCGGAACAGGTCACAACCTGAAAGTCTTCCAGCTGCAGGCATTGCTCTGCCGAAAGCCGCATGTTCTCTTCATCATCAACAAAGAGCACGGTCAGCTCAGGCTGAAAATTGTTTGGTTGTTTGGTTGCATCAAACATTACAGGTCACTCCCTTCTGCAGCCATATAGTCCATCGGGTCCCGGTGTTGAAAAAGAGGCAGGCAAACACGTATCTCGGCCCCCTGATGATTACGGGCATCAATCGCTCCGTTATGCTCCATCAGAATGCCGTACACGATAGACAGCCCGAGGCCCAGACCTTCGCCAATCTCTTTGGTGGTAAAGAAGGGGTCAAAAATCGATTCCAGCACCAGATCGTCAAAACCCGGTCCATTATCATGGATGATCACCTCAGCATTGCCATCCACCGCTCTCAGGCAGATCGATATCCGTTTATCAGAATTATCTGAACTGTGCAGCGCCTGAATACCATTGCTCAGCAGATTGACGAAGACCTGTTCAAGACGCACCGGATCGCCCGCCACAATCAGTTGTGATTCATCGTCAACCACAAGGCTGATCGCGACCTGATCCCTCTGGCTCATGTGTTCCACCAACTCCAGGGCATTTTCAACACACCCTTTAAGAGCAACGGCTTCTCGCCGTTTTTGGCTTTTTCGGGCAAAGGTTTTCAGGTGATTGATGATCTCTCCCATTCGACTGGTCAGAGCAAAAATACGGCTAAAATTCTCTCCGGCAGCGTCATAGCGCTGTCGTGCCACCAGTTTTTCACCATTTCGGGCATAGGTCTGAATTGCCGATAGCGGCTGATTCAGTTCATGGGTGATACCCGCCGACATCTGCCCTAAGGCTGCCAGCTTGCTGCTCTGAATCAGGTCATCCTGAGCCTGACGCAAAGCTTCATGGGCTTTCTGGCGTTGTTCAATCTCATGGGTTAATTGCAGGTTACTTTGGGAAAGCTCCCTTGTACGGGCTTCAACACGTTGCTCCAGCAGGTCGTGTGCTTCCCTCAGCCGGTCTGCCACACGCTTGCGCTTCATCAGCATGTAGGCTAACAGGCCAACCAGACTGGAGAGCAGCAAGCCCAGAAAAAAGGCGTTAATCGCCGCTTCTCTGGCATCCAGCGCACTGGCCATGATATGCAACTTCCAGGGGCTGTTGGGCAACGCCTGGGTCAGCCAGAGATAATTGTTGCCCTGACGGGGACCATCAACAATGCGAATCAGACGATGATCCTGAATATCAACATTCCGCCGGATCGGTAACGACCTGATGGGATAATCCAGATATTTACGATCGGCCCTAAGGCCTTCCCGCTGCTCCGAGGTCAGATTAGAAAGTGCATTAAAACGCCAGTCCGACTCGGTACTGCTGAAGACAATATCGTTGGCATCCGTGAGAAAAACCTTTTCTGCCCCCTGCTCTGCCCAGAGTTTTTCTAAGGGTTGCATACTGACCTTAACCACAACCACGCCCGCCACCTCGTCGTTCAGGTACACAGGATGAGACAGAAACAAGCCAGGGATCTTGGTCGTCACACCGATCGCAAAAAAAATACTCGGTTGTCCCGCCAAAGCATTCAGAAAGTAAGGACGGTAGCGATAGTTCACCCCGAGATAACTGGTCTCTCTCTTCCAGTTACTGGTGGCGATTGTGGTACCGTCGGTATTCATCAGATAGATATTGAGTGCATCGGTCCCTTCGCTGAGGGATTCCAGATGAGCATTAAGCGCCTGCCCCTTCATCTTCAGTTCTGAGTCATGCAAAAACTCCAGCACCTGATCATCTTTCGACAGCATCAGAGGCAGGTAGGCATGGCGCTTCAGTTCACTCAGCACCACCTTTTTGTAGAGGTTAAGCTTGAAATGACTTTCCTGTTCCAGTTGCGCCAGAGTGTTGTAGTAGGAGTAATGGCTCGCACCAGAGGTGAGCAGTAAACAACAGACCACCAAAAGTGTGATCGCAACAGGATAAGAGATCAGACGAGTCCGGCCAGCGGACACAACCGGTTTATTCAAAGTCAGCCTCGGAAAAATTCACAACTGCAGTTCTGAGAAGACTGTTCGGAAAACAGCAATAAAGGCCGGGCATATTAAAATGCCCCGCCTCTCAGAAAAAGAAAAAGCTGCCACCTTTTCTGGTGACAGCTTCTGAAGGTTAAGCGGCTTCGGCACTCACCACCTGATGCGGATTGACGGGCTCTGCCCGACGGCTCATCACAAAGAGCAGCAACAGAATGGCAAAACCAACCAGCTGCGCAACCAGACCAAGATCAGGCCAGAGCATCAGACCCGCGGAGGGCAGCAGTAAGATCCGCTGCCAAAGCTGAAGCGGCCCTTCAAGATGATTCTCAAAGAAGCCCGCCAGTGCATACATTCCCAGGCAAGCAAAGATAAAGATCTGCAACACTTCCGGCAGGGTTCCGCCAATTAAAGGGGTGTAGGCGAATAACAACGGCACCACGTAGAGCGCCTTAGCAAACCGCCAGGCCATAAACCCAGTGCGCATCGGATTTGCCCGGGCAACCGCCGCGGCTGCAAAGGCTGCCAGACACACCGGAGGCGTCACGTTACTGTCCTGAGACAGCCAGAAAATGATCATATGCGCAGAGATCAGACTGATAGTCAGCGTTTCTGCTGACAGCCCCTGCTCAACCACCATATCCAGAGAATCCGCAGGCAGCGTTGCGATCACCTGCTGCGCCTGTGCCAGTGTCAGACCCTGAGGCAGAGCTTCCGCAAGACTTGGCAGACTCAGGGTAATCATGGCGCTGGCCATACCTTCCACCTGACCACTCATCAGATAATCGATCAGATGAGATTCGTTGATCAGGCTGTACAGTGCCGGAGCAGATAGCGTACCCAGAACGATATAGGATGCCGTTACAGGCAATCCCATGCCGACAATCAGTGAAGCCAAAGCCACCAGTACCAGACTGATCAGCAAACTACCGCCACTCCACTGACTGATCATCAGCGAGAAGGTATTACCCACACCGGTCGTCGTCACCACATTGATCACAAGGCCGACCGCAATCAGCAGCACCGCTGTCGGGATCATATTGTAGGTGCCCTGCACCATAGACTCGGCAATATCCCGCAGCCCCATCGGCTTCGGTGATAACCAGGACGCAAAGATCACACTCAGAATACTGAAACCAGCAGCATAGGTTGGCGTAAAGCCATAAATCAGCAGAGCAATCAGCACTCCAATAGGTACCAGAGAGTGCCAGCCGCGCTTCAGAATATCCCGTGCGCGAGGTGTTTCTTCCTCAACGACCTGAATATTCAGGCGCTTGGCTTCGATACGGACAAAGAACGCCACCGACAGGAAGTAGATCATCGCCGGCAGAAACGCCAACGTAATAATGTCCAGATAAGGCACCTGCGTATAAGACGCCATAATAAAGGCACCCGCTCCCATCACAGGGGGCATCAGCTGACCACCGGTTGAAGCAGCTGCTTCAATCCCACCGGCATACACCGGACGGAAACCTGCACGCTTCATCATCGGAATGGTGATCACGCCGGTTGATACCGTATTGGCAACCGCAGAGCCTGAGATCGAGCCCATCAGAGACGATCCCAGCACCGCCACAAGTCCCGGTCCACCGATCATGCGGCCCGCCACACATCGCGCCAGCTCAATGATAAATTCACCGGCACCGGAGCGAACCAGAAAGGCTCCGAACAGGATAAACATATACACGTAAGTGGAACTGATCCGGGCAATAGAACCGAACATGCCCTCGTTAGAGAAGTAGCTGCGGAATAGCAGCGTTTCTGCAGTCAAACCCGGAAAGTGAAACACGCCAGTCAGATACTTACCCCACCAGGCCACGTAGGACAGGGCGATCAGAATCATCACAGGAATTACCCAGCCACTGGTACGGCGGGCAAACTCAATCACCAGTATCACCGCAACGATCGAGGCCAGCCAATCTGTTGTGATAAAGGTCACACCTCGGGCATAGAGTGCTGTTTCACCCAGCATCAGGTAAACAACCACCGCAAGGCTCAATGCCCCAAGCAAAATGTTAAGCCCCCAATGAAAGGATTTAACCGCACCGAGCTTATGCTTACCGGTTCGGTAAAGCAGTGCACAGAGAAAACCAAACATGCCAAAGTGCATAGCGGACAACCACAGCTCAGACATATTGCCCAGTGTGTTGAAGTAGATATGGCTTAATGCGACAAAGATGCAGAAAACAAACGCAAACTTGCCAAACCAACCCTCGGTTTCCGGGGCAGGAACCGCTGATTCCGGATCAGATGACAGATGAGCATCCAGCTCTTCAGGCGTAGGAGTATTCTGAGGCTCCTGAACGGCCTCACGACTCAGTGACTGTTGACTCATAACTGGGTCCTTTTAAAACGCTGACAGCGCAAAAGCGACAACCAGCCTCTGCGGCATCACTCGCCGCAGAAACCAGAAAGACATAGAGGAAAACGAAAAAGGGCAAGACCGTAATAAGCAAGACAATCCGCGCCTGATTGATGCCTTGGCCGACAACCGAGTGAGCGCAGTCGCCGGCTCGGATCAGACAACGGAAAGTGACACCCTGCTGAATTCAGAAGGGTCTTGCCCTAAAAAGGTTAAAGCAGTGAATCCGGAATCTTTACACCTTGCTCACGGTAGTAACGCAGTGCACCAGGGTGCAGCGGAACCGGCAGACCGTTGATCGCAGTTTGTAAAGACATCTCAGACGTTGCCTTATGGATGTTTTTCAGGAAACCTAAGTTTTCATAAATCGCTTTTGTCAGCTGATAGACGTCCTCTTCACTAACGTCATCACGAACCGCTAGGAAGTTAGACTGAGCCATCGACTGAACAGGCTGGGACTGATTCGGATAAGTGTTCGCCGGAATCGTGTACGGAACCCACAGAGGGTATTTCGCATTCACTTTTGCCAGCTGATCCTCAGTCACACCCAACAGAGAAACCTCTGTATTGGTATCCGCCATCGCACGGGTTACCGCAGAAACCGGCATACCGCCCGAGGTGTTCATACCCTCAATTTTGCGGTTGCTGAAAGCGTCCGCTGAAGCGCCATAGCCCAGGAACGCCAGATCAAAGGTTTCATCCGGGTTAATACCCAGCTGACCAAAGATATAGCGGTTGGCACCTTCTGTACCTGAGTTACGCTTCCCAATAGAAAAACCCGCACCCTGCAGGTTCTGCAGATCGTCCAGGGTTCCGGTTTTTACTTTATCTTTTGAGACTAGGAAGTGTTCAACCTGAGGCCACAGCATCGTCACAGAGCGCAGATGTTTTTGCGGGCCAGCATTAGCCAGCGGGCCTTCTCCGGTTTTTGCCCAACTTCCGTACAACCCCATCAGGATCGCAAACTGCGCCTGATTTTCGCGCAGCAATTTAACATTCTCACCGGACCCGGCGGAACTGATCGCTGACAGCGAGATTTTGTGCGTAGGCTCCAGTTTTACCTTGGTCAGGGTGCTCACCGCTACCCCTACCGGATAGTAAGTGCCACCGGTTGTCGCTGTCGCAAAAATGTAAGACTTACTTTCCTGAGCCTGAACTCCTGAAGCGAAAACAGAAGCGGTTAGCGCAGCAGCCATCGCAGTGCTTTTAACAAACGTGCTTTTCAAAATTGAATTGTTCAAAACAGTACCTTGCATCAAGTGTTTCATTGTCATGTATTCCTTATCTTTCTTGTTGTTAGTTGCGTGCGATCTCTGCAGAGACGCAACGCAAACATGACAATTGCAAAGCACAGGCCAAGTTAAAAAAGCTGCTAAGCACCTGATTTTAGGGGCTTTCAACCGATAAAAAAACACCCGATAAGCAAAATATTGCTGACCGGGTGGTTTTCATAAGCAGAATCTCGCTTATAACAAACTAGAGTACTTGCGACAGCAAAGCCTTAGCTTCATCAATCAGTTCGTTCAAATGCTGCTCACCTTTAAAACTTTCAGCATAAATTTTATAAAGAGGTTCAGTACCACTTGGGCGGGCAGCGAACCAGCCATTTTCGGTAGTCACTTTTATGCCTCCTATCGCTACCTGATTACTGGAAGCCTTCACACAGACCTGATTAATGCAGTCACCCGCAAGCTGTTCTGAGTGAATATCATTTGCTGTCAGGTTTTTAAAAGCAACTTTTTGCTCAGGTGACAGAGGGGCATCAACCCGACGATAAACCGGGTTTCCATATTTTCTTGTTAGCTCTTCATAGTATTCTGATGGAGACTTTCCAGTAACGGCCATGATTTCCGCCGCAAGAAGACATAAAACGATACCATCTTTGTCTGTTGACCACGGATAGCCATCACGCGTGAGCAAGGTAGCACCGGCACTTTCCTCTCCCGCAAAAGCCAGCCACCCACCCTGAAGACCATCAACAAACCATTTAAGACCGACCGGGGTCTCATATAAGTCACGCTTGTGCCCGGCAACGACACGATCAATCATCGAAGAAGATACCAGTGTTTTACCCACCTTCAGGTCTGAAGCCCAGTGCGTCCGGTAACTCAACAGATAATCGATACATACCGCCAAAAAGTGGTTTGGGCTCATCAAACCTCTGCAGTCAACAATGCCATGCCGATCTGCATCCGGATCATTGCCAAAAGCCAACTGAAAACGCTTTCTAATGGCCAGCAGGTTTTCCATCGCGAATGGGCTGGAGCAGTCCATTCGAATTTTTCCGTCATGATCAGGAGGCATAAATGAAAAGCTGGGATCAATACTGTTATTCACCACCTCAATCTCAATACCTGTTTTTGAAGTCAATTCCTGCCAGATAGGAAGCCCCGCACCACCTAGTGGATCAACGCCCAGCTTAATACCGGCGTTACGAATTGAGTCCAGATCAATCACCTGAGATAGATCACCCAGATACTGGCCGGTGTAATCAAACTTCTCCGCGCTAGCAACCGCTGCTTCCAATGCCACACGCTTAACCCCATCAAGACCAACCTCCAGATACTCATTGGCCTTAGCCTGAATCCAGTCCGTCACATCAGCGCCAGCCGGGCCACCGTGAGCAGGGTTATACTTAATGCCCCCATCTTCTGGTGGGTTATGAGAAGGCGTTATCACCAAACCATCACTTAACTGGTCAGGATTTGCTGCATTGTGTGTGAGAATCGCATGACTGATCACCGGAGTTGCTGTTATCGCAAGAGGCCCTGCATCGATATACACATCAACATCATTGGCAATTAGAACCGTTAGCACCGAATTCCACGCTTGCTCGGATAAGGCATGTGTATCGCGCCCAAGATGCAGTGGTCCTGAATAGTTCTGTAATTGGCGGTAATCAGCAACGGCTTGAGCAATAGCCAGAACATGGCACTCATTAAACGAATTTTTAAGAGATGACCCCCGATGCCCGGAAGTCCCAAAAGAGACCCGATGTTGTGCATTATTAAAATCAGGACAATTTAAAAAGTACGCTTTTACCAAGCGAGAAACAAAGGATAATTCAGGCATCATTGGTTTCCAGTAATCACTAAAAATAGAACTTAAATAGCTAAACCCCGGCCAATACCGGAATAAACAAAACCTGCCTGCTCCGCAAGAAATGGCTGATAAACATTTCTTCCATCCAGCAATAATGGAATTCTCATATTCTCAGCAATCTTAGAAAGATTCAGATTCCATAAAATCTGCCATTCGGTAACCAGCATAATTGCATCAGCATGATGAGCCGCTTCCTCAGGACTGTGGCAAAAATGAATATATTCTTGGCTGAGATCATTCTCTGAAAGCAACCAGGTCTGCAAAGAATTGACAGCCATAGGGTCAAATATATTCACGTGTACATGATGAGACACGAGAGCTCTTAGTAAGGTCAGTGCAGGGCTACCAGAGATACTACTGGTATTTGGTTTAAAAGCAGCCCCCCAAAGAGCGACTTTCTTATTTTCAAGATCAGCCTTAAAGTAGCGCCAGAATTTTTGAAAAAGTAAGTCTTTTTGATTCGTATTGATTGATCTTACGCTTTGAAGCAACCCCAATCCACGAACATCACCGGAAGACACTCTCCTTCCTCTTTTTTTATTGCAATCAGACTCTATCTGACTCTCTGTCAATTCGTACTGTAAATAATCAAGAGTTCGCAGAAAAGAGTCCCCACCAAAACCACAACCCGGATATAAATAATGATGCCCGATTCGGGAGTCGGCCCCCATACCTTGTCTTACCGACTCAATATCAACGCCCTGATGCGTAGCCAGGTCAGCAAGCTCATTCATGTAGCTAATACGCGTTGCCAACATTCCGTTGATTGCAATTTTGGTCAACTCAGCTTCGCTGGGCTGCATAACAAGGCTAACGTCCTTACTGCGGTTAAAAGGAGACATCAGTTGCTGAATGAAAGTAGCGGCTTGACCGGAGCTACATCCAATAATGATTCGCTCCGATTTGGTAAAACTCTGTAATGCTCGGCCTGCCTCAATAAACGAAGGCCAATATATACAATCTACATCCAGATTTATTTCATTATCAGCAAGATATCGATCAACCCTTGCCTGCAACTTGCTCGTTGTACCAACAGCAACAGACTGCACAAGCGCAAAAAAAATCCTTTCATGGGTGCTTTCATTGTGCTCAGCAGAACGAACAAAGTTTTCCAGAGCTGAAAAATGCTCCTCAAGGGGTAGGCTGCTTCTTGCGTCGATTAATATAGAGCAACATTTACAATTGACGTCCGTACTACCTGCCAAGGTAATGCGCCCTTCGGACAGGCGAGCCTCCAACAACAAGAGTAGGTCAGGCTCAGCGATTTCACTGTTTTCACCCGGCAGGCAAGACTGATCAATACTGACACCAAACCCTGTTGACGAAAGCCCTGCGGCAAGAGTCCAGGCTTCAAGGTTATTCCCTAAAATACAAATATTCATTGTCTATACCCAAAACCACACAAAATCAGCCCCTATCCGATAGCGGTCGTGTCTCTCTGAAAGCAGCAACCTTACGTGCCAGAGCGCGCGTCGAACTATCGATATCGTCATCAACTCCGGAATAATCAATGGAACGTAGCTTAAGAGCCACCTCTTTACCCAACTCAACCCCCCACTGATCAAAGGGATTAATTCCCCATAAAACGGCTTGAGTAAATACTTTATGCTCATAACAGGCTATCAACGCCCCAAGCGAATAAGGGTCCAGACGGTTTAGCAGAAGAGTGGATGACGGCTGATTTCCCGGATAACACCGAAAAGGGTTAGAAGAGTCGAGATCCCCTCCAAAAGCAAAGACCTTAGATTGGGCAAGGCAATTTGCAATATTCAACTCATGCTGAGCAGCTAATTCGTTGTAATGGGTGTGCTGTTGGAAATCATCATATCGGTTAGCTGCTAAAATAAAATCAGAGCCTACAGACTGAGTCCCCTGATGTAAGAGCTGATAAAAAGCATGTTGAGCATTTGCGCCTACATCTCCCCATAATATTGGCGAGGTATCGTAATCAACGGATATCCCATCCTGCGTGACTGACTTACCATTACTTTCCATCTCTAATTGTTGCAAAAAAGGTGGAAAAAACTTCAAGCGCCCGTCATAGGGTAAAATGGCATGGGTTTTGATCCCCAAAAAATTAACATTCCATACCCCGAGAAGAGCCATTAGAACAGGAATATTTTCCAAAGGAGGTCGGCTGCGAAAGTGAAGATCCATGTCATGCGCACCAGCAAGTAGCGCCCTAAAAGCCGAACATCCTAAACTCAGTGCGATCGAACATCCGACAGTAGACCAAAGAGAAAACCGTCCGCCAACCCAATCCCAAAAAATAAGTTGATTACTTTCAGGAATCCCCCATGAAGACATGCGCTCTGCAACAGCCGAAATGCCAATAAAGTGACAACGAAGCATCAGCCCCTCATCAGGACATACCTTTTTCAACCAGGCTCGCGCCGTATCAGCATTCGACAAAGTATCAATTGTCGTGAAGGACTTAGATGCGATCAAAAAAAGCGTTGTCTCAGGGTTGAGATGCTCCAAAAGCTCAAACAACTGACTTCCATCTATAGTGGATGCAAAATGAACCTGTATTTTCCTGGCAGAGGGCGAAGCAAACTCCCTAAGAGCAACAGAAACCATCAAAGGGCCAAGATCACTACCGCCAACGCCCAAATTGACAACATCTGTAATAGCCTTGCCTGAAAAACCTCTCCGGATTCCTTGGTGTATCTCGTCAACAAGCCGCTCCATTTTTTGAAGCTGAAGCTCTACGTCAAGAAATTCGCTACCCTGCTTTTCGCTAGGAACCCTTAACTGAGTATGAAGCGCCGCTCGCCCCTCGCTAAAGTTAACAACCTCCCCCGAGAAAAGGCGATCAACAGCACTGGGAACCTCCGACTGATAGAAGAGCGCTTCAAGAGCGTCTAGAATTTCGCGGGTAACTCTTTGCTTACTAATATCCAAACAAAAAATATCGGATTCAACCCACATTGATTCCGCACGATCAGGGTCAGAACGAAAGAGATCTTTGATGTGAGGTAAACCAGTGGCCAAGCTCTGTAGTTGCTTGAAAACAGGCTGATGCGTTAAAAGTTTAGTGACCATAAATTGATATGCTTAGGAGAGTTAAAAAAGCTTATGCACACTTTTTAACAACCAAAAAAAGTAGCAAAAGAACATAAAAGAAAAATGTAGTCAATCCGGAAAATAACAGGCAGTTGCTGCATTGGTCGCAGATATAAAACACCTGTCTTTTTTGAAAGCGATGAAAGCCAACCAAAATGAACTAAGCACCGGTGGCTGGCTTTTCATCCCTGTAAGGTCATCACATCTCGCCAGAATTATCTCTCAAACAAAGAAACCCCTTTTCCTAAAACTCCAGATGTTTCGATGAGTAACATAATAGCTTCCGCATCACTTCCGGCAAACCGTCCGGAAGCCAGGCCACCCGTAAAAGTTCCACTACCCGTTAGAGCAACTTGGTCAAAACCCGTCAAATCCGGCAAAGCTGCGCCCGATGCAGATAATATCCCATCAGACCCTAAATCCAGATAAATATCCATGTTTGGGATGGCCCCACCTATATTCAGCGTTAATGAGCTCATATAATCGAGAGCAGCAATAAAAGACCCTGAAGCGTCATATATTTCTCCGCCAGCGGCTATGTTGAATTGAACGGAATTATTACCCGTCAAAGCAACCAGATCCGACAGATCATTCAACTGAGGCTTAGCACTGGTGTAAATGTAGGGTAACACCCCAATACTGGTATTTGAGATCGAACTCAAACTGGGATCAGAATCAACAACAGAATAATCAGCCTCCTGCCAGACGCCCCAATAAACCATTTCGCCACTTGCAAGCATATGTTCATTATCAATATTCTGATTCAGAGGGTTTTCTAAAGCCAGGCCAAAAGTCTGAGCCCCACTCGCCAGAAGGGTCTCAAAGTAGGCAGCAGAATCCGCGAAGCATTCACCCCTTACACATTCAACGCTACGAATTTCAGGATAAGCGCTTAAGCTGCTATCTAACCCAAGCAAGCCATAAGAGCTGGCTCGCTGTCCAGGCAGAGGCGGCAAATGATTACCCACGCCATTCAACGCAACCCCAACCTCACCGCTCAGGTTATGCTCAGGCACTTCAGCGTATAAAATGCCAAACACGCCGTCTACGGTAGAGCTATCCCCGGAAAAGCCGCCAAAAAAATTGCCTGAAGAAGATGATTCCACCTCACTGGATGAATAGTAGCTCCCAGAGAAATTCATACCCTGCTCTAAAAAAGTAGAGATCGTCACACCATCATAGTTATAAAGATCTAATATAGCTTGACCACCTTCAAACTGAGCACCGCCTCTCAACTTTTGATCCTGCACATCGTAGTGTAACGACATATTCTGCAGAACCATTCCATCCAAAACTGGCGCTATTTTGCTGGTATCTGCAGCCAGCAAAAAGTCATACGACAGTCCCAGCGCCCCAGAATCCATGGAAGATTGAATATCGGAAAGATCCGTTAGTAACGAGTCACTTGCAGAATAAACCAAAGGCCCCAGAGGCTCGCCCAAATCAGATACCGTCTGAGGGTCTAAGAACGCATACTCGCTCTTTGGCCAATAGCCTAAATAAGTCTTCGAATCTGTAATAGGGTTTATAAAGTGCAGGCTGTGTTGTTCAATATCTTCAAGCGAAGGCATTAGCCTTTGAATTCTGAGTTCATCAGATATATCAGCACCGACAAACAGTGATTGCAGCCCACCGGATGAACTTTCGTCGGAGCTTACCCAAGTGGTCGAATTTCCCGCAAAACTCAACACAGTCCCCGAGGTACCCGCAAATAAGACTCCCTGCCCAATCAGAGAGTCAGCAGGGTTCAGAGCTCGCCCCGTCGGATTCAACATCAGTGAGCAGTCGTTATAGCCATATCCCTGACAGAGCCTGTCCTTAATCAGGGCCTGCTCTTTCGCCTCACAAGATGTAAAACCTTCCTGTTTACAGGCAAATTCCGCTGCCACAAAGGCATCCTTCTCAGCGCAGGATGCAAAACCTTCCGCCTTACACTCATCCTCAAGCTTTTGGTAAAAGTCCCTTGCTGAACAAGACGTGAATCCCTGCAATTTGCACTCTTTCTCAGCGGCTAAATATTCGTCTCTAGCCTGACAAGAATCAAATCCCTCACTCACACATTGCTCTTCCGTGGGTTGCGAATCCTTATCAGCACAAGATAAGTACCCTTCGTCAATGCACTGCTTCTCTGCCAGCAAATATTCTTCCCGCTCTGCGCAAGAGCTGAATCCCTCAGACTGGCACTGTAACTCAGCATCATCCTGACCATCGTCTCTTTGATCTTCAGACAAATTTCGGTTATTTAAAATCGAAGTATCCGTCTCGGGTGAGGGAGTAGTCTGGGATGTTACGCCAGAACTCTGAATAACTCTTTTTTCATCTTTCTTCTGCTCAGGGCTCGTTACAGCCTCACCTGAACCAAAAACCGAAGAATCGGCAGGATAGGACTCCGGATCAGCATCCGATTTAAATATGGCCAAAGCGCCCCCGGCCCGAACCAAGCGAGTACTGGAAGACGTCGCAGCCGCCGCACCTTCTTCAACCATTAGATAGGTGCCTGAACGAGCACCAGCAGGTAGGTCAGGGCTGCCTTCGTCATAATGCACAAGCCGAATAATCGTGCCGCGAATACCAATAGTTGCCACAGGGGTTTTGTAACTGACACTGGCAGGGTTCCGATGACCGATAGCACCTGTAATAGAACGTAAGCCCCCACGAATCAGGCTGGTTTCCTGAGAAGAACCTTCCTCAGTGTCATTGTAGGCATACTGACTGATTTCAATTTCAGAGTTCGGCCGTACAGCAAGCGTCCCGCCATCAGTAAAACGAATCTGAACAGAACTACTACCTCCGGTGACAACTTTGTCACCAGCAAAAATATTTCCGCCTCTTTTCGCCGTCATCGATGTGCCATCACGCTCAATATTCACTGAGCCATGGACAAACATTAGACGACCGGCAACCTCCGCAGCATAAGTACTGCAAAAAACAAGCATAAGCAGAGTAAAGGCCAGAATAGAAACAATAAACCGGGCAACCCCATGTTTAACGCCTGCCCCTGAATCGGCAGAGTTCAGAGCTATTGGTGAATTCATTTTACTCCCCCAGAATCAGCGCCACAGATAAGTGATATTGAGACCAGCTACAAACTGATCGGAATTAAAAAAGTCAATATTGGAACTCTGATCCCGATATTTTAACTCGCCGGTAAAGTACCACTCCGGGCGTATAAGCCAGGAGAAAACAGCAGCACCGGAAATCAGATCATCATCGCGATACGCATTGGACAATTTATTATAGAAAGCAAAGCCTTTGTCGTCGTAAAGAACCTTGCGGTACTCCAGTTCTAATTGCAGTTTTTGTCGTTCAGCAATGGCAAAGCTTTGAACAAGCTTCAACTTACCTCTCCAGGCATCACCACCATCACGCTCTGCAGAGGCAAACTCCCTCTCCAGCTCTGTTGTAAAGCGAATATCCCAAACTGCAGACATCGGGTATAAAACGGATGCCCCAACGCCCAGAGAATCATAATCATTGTGATCAAGGTCCGCATAACTTGCATTGCGCAAAATGGCATGCGAAGACAGTCGACTGGACTGAAGCACTGGCTGCTCAAGCTGCCCCTTGAGCGTCAGCATATTTAAAAGTTTCTCTCTGGATGTATCCGTATAGACCTGAGAAAACTGCACACTGCCCGAAGCAGAGCGATCCTTAGAAAGTTTATGTTGCCAAGAAGCGCTACCCTGTAAAACGGAAAGATTAAACTGCTCCAAAGCCGACTTGTCATAAAGACGTTCCTGAATTCCGGCTGAGAACTGAAGATTATTATCGCTATTAAGAGGGAATCGCCCAACATATTGGGCTTGAAGATCAGCGAATGTTCCGGACATCCCGCTAATCGTTGTCTGAAAAAGACCACCAAAAAGCTCAACATTATAATCCGCAGGCGCACTGTTAACATTCGAATCGTGACCTAGCCCGCCTGTTATCATAAAACTATGAGAAGGCTCAGACTGCAGACGCTTGCGCTCAGAAAGTCTGTCCCGGTATTTCCGAATAACCTTAGCCGCCTCTGGTGGTGGCGACATTTCTTCCAATTGAGCCAATTCCAAATCAGCTTGCTCAAATTGCCCCAGCTGAACAAGCGCAATAGCCCGCTCCAACCGGCCTGCAGCGTGCAGAGGGTTAGCAAGCAGCAATCGATCTAACGCAAAAAGCCCCAAAGCGGCCTTATTAGAACGAACAGCTGCCAACCCTAATAAATAATCATACTCAGCCAGTCCGGCAAACTCGTACTCGTGCTCCAGTAAAAGGTTAAGCGCCCTTTCAGTATCACCCGCGGCCAGATGCTGCTCCGCCTGACGCAAAAATTCAGCAGATTCTGATGGTTTTTCTTCCGCGAAAACCACTGCAGAAAGTGCACAAAGGATCAGTGCAAGAGCAAAAAAACGGATAGAAAAAACAACGGAACAATTGTTTTTAACCAAAAGCATGACAGGGCCCCACCGAGAATAAAAATGCTTAACAGCCGCAAGCTTAATACAATTAAGCATGATTTTGTGTGCGCTTTTTCAAAACATTAAAAGAAAAGTCAGAAAACAAGCCTAAAGCGACCAGTCCAACCTATAAATGCAATATCCGACTATTTATCCGGAAAATAAGCGAATTAACCTATAAAGAAACAACCCGATATAACGGGCTGACCCGGCATGCCTTGGGCTTTACCCGCACTTGATCATCTAAGCATTATGAAGATATATTATGAAGACATATTGAACCCTAAAGATATCAAGAACCTTGTAATTGCAAATACATTGCAAGACCAAACCTACAGTCTCCCCTTTCAAAGGAACGATCAATGAGCCAGATCATGCGAAACAGAGACAACCCGAAACGATCAATAGCTAATCCTCTTAAATATTCCTCTAAAGCAGTCATCACGCTACTTCTGTTTGGCATGCTAGGGGCATGCGGTGGCAACACATTAAAGCCCCAGCAAATATCCAGCGATGCAGCCAAAACGACTGAATTGGAAAAAGAGCGCGCTATTAGCGAGTCCCGGGATGCCTACACACTCTGGCTTGACAAGCTGAACGACGCCGAGCATTTACAGCTGTACTCACCTTCTTTATATAGCCAAATGCTGGAAGATTGGTCAGAAGCTGTTGATATTTATGAAGAAATTTCTAACAACCCAGAGAAAGCCTCGGAAGATTATTCCTTTTTCTCTTCAGAAAGCTACGCTGAACGCTTTAGTCAGAACGTAGAAACCGTTAAAGTAACTTACAACAAGCTGACCAAGCTCAAAGAAAAAGCAGACCAGGTATTAGCCCCCTCCATTGAACAAATGGCATACCTCATTAAGATTAATAGCGAAAAGCATCATCCCCAGCGCTTTCAAACGATCAACAACCACTATAAAGCACTATTCAGCTACGTCGAAGACGATGAAATAGGCACCGCTCAGGATAAACAGTCAGAATTTCTTCCCAAAGCAAAACAGCTTGAAATCACTACGATTCAGACAATCTATCTGGATCCGATTGAAAGAGATACCAAAAAGCTGGAACAGGCTGGCATTAGCCTGCAGGCACCGGACAGCTACCGCAGAGCTTTGGCTAAATTAGACCTCGCCAAAGAAACCATAAAAGCCAATCCACGAGAGCTTAATCTCATTGAAAAAGCCGTGGCTTCTGTACGATTTGAAATAAACCACACGCTTCATATCGCAGCAGAAGTTAAAAAGCTAAAAAGCACGCCAGAAGAAAAATATGAAGCCTACCTGCTAGAAATTGAAAGTAATCTGCTAAAGATAGCGATTGCTCTTAGTGAAAAAGACTACAGGGATAATACCTTAGCCAATCAGTCAAAAATTCTGGCATCAGAAATCAAGAAATTACGGGCGGCACAAATCCCATTAGAGTCAGAGAATGATCGCCTACTTCTGGAGGTAAACCATCTGAAAGAAGAAATATCCACGCTGCGACAAAAGCTTGAAAAACTGCAGATCCCAAACAGTCTGCCTTCTTCTGTCAATCAGCCCGCACAACCCTCGGCAACATCACCACAGCTTCAACAAGAGCCAACGAATCAGAAACCAACCCGCTCAGAACCATCCAGCCCGCTCTCCATCAACCCGGCCCCAGTCAGCCAGGAGCAAACAGCACCGCTGACTGAGTAAATTAAGAAAAAAGCCAGAGCCTTATAAGGCTCTGGCTCTCATCAGTCAAAAGCCGTTATCACTTTCGTACCCCATTGACTTAATTGGCCATCAAGCACATTTTTCAGCGTTTTCTGAGCCTGCTCATCCCCATGAATCAGATGCACCCGCTCAGGTTTAACCCTCATACCGGACGCAAACCGGACTAAATCAGCCTGATCCGCATGAGCTGAATAGCCGCTCAACGATGCCACAGCCGCTTTAATCGTATATTGCTGACCATCCAGCCGAACCCAGCCACCTGAAGGCCCATATTTAAGGATATCAGCCCCGGGGGTACCTGATGCCTGATAACCAACAAACAAAACCTGATGCCGTTCATCACCCAGACACGCCTTCAGATAATTAACAATTCGTCCACCCGTTGCCATACCACTTGCAGCAATCACAACAGCAGGCCGCCTGTAATCTCTCAAATAGTTGACGGTATGCAGGTGATTATCATGACTGTCGACCGTATAGAGTGATTCAAAACTCAGCGGGTGCCTGCCCATGCTTAAACGACGTCGTGCTTCTGCATCCCAAAATGGCCGAAGCTGGCGGTAAACATCCGTAAATGAGGCAGCAAGAGGAGAATCCACAATAATTTCAAGCGCTTTGAGCGGTGAATCAGAAGGCGCTTTATAGATAAGATGCTCAATCTCATACAGTAACTCCTGAGTTCTGCCGATACTGAAAGCCGGTATCAAAAGACAGCCTTCACTCACAACACATTGCTCAAGATAACCCAATAGCGCCTTAGCTCGCCCTCGTCGGTTTACATGCCGCTTATCACCATACGTACTTTCCAAAAATAAAATGTCAGCCCGGTACGGAGATCTTGGCGCAGGTAACAAAGGCGACCAGGGAGCGCCCAAATCACCAGAAAATACAGCCCTCACATTTCTGACCGGCTTAAGGTAAGAACAATCAAACTCAACAAACGCAGAGCCCAGAATATGTCCGGCCCTCTGAAGGCGAACACTCAGATGGACCACCTGATCTGCTGCAACGGGTAACCAATCCCCATAAGGAATGACCACGAGCTGAGACTGTAATTGTTTCAATACCTTATCGATTAACAATCGGTCTCGGGTAAAGCCGATCTCAAGCGCATCTTCAATCACCAAAGGCAAGAGAATCGCCGATGGCTCAGAACAGATAACCGGGCCTTTATAACCCGCCGCTAACAGGTAAGGCAGCCTCCCCACGTGATCAATATGCACATGAGTGATAATCAGCGCCTTGACCGTATCCAGGTCAAAGCCAATGGTCAGATCACGCCCGGAACGCACCTCGTCTCCCTGAAACAAGCCGCAGTCAACCAGCACAGAACACGCTTCTGACAGAAAAAACTGATGGCAGCTTCCGGTTACTCCCCTAGCCCCCCCATGATGAACCACACTCGGATAAGACATCCTGTCCTCCTCAATTTATCAAGGCCCCATTAAATCTCAGTGATGCTGTAACGGGTTTAACCTCTGCACTCATTTAAACCAACAAGAAAACACAGCTAACAGATACCCAGCAGGCATTCTATAAAAAAGCGCATATTAATTGCCTCTAATCAAATAAAACGGTCAAAACCCACACTATATTAGAAGGACTTTAACAAACGGAGGCTGATTGCAGCGGCAATCAGACAGAAGCATGACTCACCCTTCCAAGCAAAACGTTCTGAGCATTAGCACCCTATTATTAACATCCAGCCTTGCGCTTACCGGCTGCCTTGGCAGCAGTGATGGCAGCAGCAAAGACAGTAGTGACACCGAAAAAGCAAGCGCCCTGCAAGGCACCTGGCTGGGCAATTGTCAATTTGATAACGACAATGACCGATACGTTGTAGAACAACTGGAAATCACCGATGAACAGATCAAACAGACTGATATTTACTATGCCAATGATGATTGGGAGTGCGCAGGCACCAGTACAGGAAACCTGATCGCGGCCACCGCAGCGTTCAGCGATGAAGGCCGTTACAGCCCTGCTAACGCCCCAGAGCTGGAGCTTCACAAATTGCACCTGGATCTGGGGGCCACTTCCGCAAAAGTTGCCGCTTATGCAACCCCCAAAGGTCAGTACCTCATCATCACCGATAGCGTGGCAGGGTTATACCCAACAGACTTCAAGATTGATGATACCTACAAAAAACAGGGAATAACCTTCTCCTCTACAGGTACGACTCAGGCCGTACTGGGACACTTTGGCTTTAATCTGAAAACAGGCTCATCAGCAAACCAAGATTTATACACAACAGCCTGGAGCCCGAGTGGACTGGGCGGTGACTGGGGAACCGGTATCTGGATCACCCCAACGTTACAGGACGAAACCGGAAATATTTACATCAGCAATCAGGGAGAAAATACCCTAAGCGAGGTTTCATCAATTCCTGCATCCTGGCCAACGGGAGACTCAGCCATTACCCCTGTAAAAAAAGGGGAGGTTCATGTTATAAAACGTAATGACGGCAGCTATGCGAAGCTCCGCGTATTACATGACCCAATAGTCGATGGTGTAGCCAACTGGGAGATACTGGTGGAATACCAATTAATGGACTAGCTAAGGGATAACAGCGGCTCATAGATAGGCTCAGCGGTCTGTGAGCCGCTACCAAAAACAGGGGAGTCCCTGTGTTTCTTAAAGGATCAGAAAATGAAAAAGTTGGCATCCTGCCTTGTTTTAGGCGTTAGCGCTGTGACATTAACCGGCTGCGGAAGCAGTGGCGGCAGTGACTCTGATGACACCAAACTGAGAGGCACAGCCGCGACAGGTGCAGCCATTCAAAATCAGGAAGTTACCGCAAAATGTGCCGACGGCACCGGTTTTGTCAGCCCTGTCTTTACCAACAGCAAAGGCGAATGGGCCGGAGAGATTGGCGAAAACGTACTCCCTTGCGCCCTTAAAATCAACAGCCCTTTGCTGGGCAGCAATCTCTATAGTTTTGCTAACAGCCTGGGTACCGTCAATATTACACCGCTCACCAACATGGTCGTCGCCCGCGCCGCATCGGCTACGCCAGACGCTTGGTTTAACGGTGCCGATATTAACATCAGCCAAAGCCAGTTTGACGCTGCCATAAACAGCCTGACCAGCGCCCTCAATAGCTCTGGCTTTAAACTGCCTAAAGGCAACCCGGTAACCACAGGCTTTGATATTGGTGATGACTGGGATGAAGTACTGGATGACCTGCTGGCATCTATCGAAAACAGCGGCACCTTCAATAACTATGGCGCGCTTTTGACCAATTTCCTGGAAGGCAACAACAGCATCCCACTCTATGTTGATAGCGATGACGACGATGATTTCGGTGATGACTACGACTACCCTGACTACGACTTAGGCGACTATACCGGAGGTTACGACCTAACCATCACCACTTATATGGAAAACACGTCCCCCATTGCGACGGTTGTCGAAGATACGCTAAAGCCCAACTCAAAGAGTGAGTTCTGCGTAGAAGATCTTTATGACGACCTAAAAGACGGCAACGGTGCATACAGTTGGGACATGGTCAGTTGTACCTTCTCTGGCAATGTCGGTGAAATTCGCATGACAACCACCATTGCGGGCTACGGCACCCTCAACTATCGAACAACCTACGAGTACAGCAAACGTTAATAGGACACCAGAGAACAGGTAACCTGGGGTTATCTGTTCTCGCCCCCCTAAAACACAGACAATAACCGCCCAAAAAGAATACCCGCCCGCTTGTACACCACTTCAATTGCTTCCTCCAGTATCTTAACAGCAACTCACCCGCATCAATTGGCCTGTATTTAATGCTCAGTTAATGTTACTGCCTTTAAAGTACCCGTTACCCTAATACCAAAACGGAGTACTTATCATGTCCGATGATTTTTATCGCTTCACGCTCGTCAACGGCCAGGTCGTAAGCCTTGAAGAGTGGGATGATGGCCGCTGGCAGACAGAAGCCCCCGATCAGGATGAAAGCTACCACGCCTCCGGTGATCTCATTATCAAAACCGAACGGGAAGATAATTCAGTGGAGATGACCACCTATGCCGACACCAACCATGATGGCATCTATCAGGAAATATCCGAAAACAAATACCCTCTGGATTCCGTTTACCCCGATAGCAGCAACGGTAATCCCCTGTCAATTGCCCCTGAATTTTATGACCGGGATTTATACCGTTTTAGCCTGGATGAACAAGGCAACGTTATTCTTGTAGAGGAATGGGATGACGGGCAGTGGCAACGGGAAAAACCCGATGCTGACGAAAGCTATTACTCGCACGGCAATTCCATTGTCAAAACGGAACAGGAGGGCCGCTATCTGGAAACCACCACCTATACCGATGAAGATGGTGACGGTATTTATCGTGAGGAATCAGAAAGCTACCAAAGCCCGAACCAGACCTCAAAGCCGATAGACAGCCTTAATACAATAGCCCTTAAACCAACCGAAACGCAGACCGGCAGCGAACAACAGGATGCTTTTGTGGTAAGCGAGCTGGGCAAACTCATGATTGAAGCCTTTAATGCCGACCAGGGGGATCAGCTGATCTTTGATACCGGACTGGGCTTAAACAGCCCGCATCAATTGGAGCAACACCTGACATCACTGGAGTATCAGGCTGGTGTTCTGGCGCTTGAATTCGGTCACCATTGCCAGATCAGTATTACCGGTATCGAGCAGAACCAAATCAGCTGGGATCTGGTTACTATCATAAGCTAAACCGTTTAAGCTAACCGGCTCAACGTTAAGTGGCTTGAGTGTCTGAATCAGGTCAGGTTGTCTAGGCAAAGTCAGGACAAACCGGGAGCAGAGTGCTATTTTCTCGGCTCCCGGCTCATACACAGAAGACCTGTATGCCACCTCAGAAGGCACCGCATCGATCCCACCCAGCATGCCGTACCCGGCAAATGATAGCATTTAACATCATCCGCAATGACACCCTGAAAGGCGACCTACATTTTAGTTAACAAGGCCACGACCACAGTAGTAATCATCTAAAGCTATCTCTTTCAGAAAGGTTATTTCTTCGTCTGATAGTTGACTGACAAAAGTTTCATAGAGTCGGCAAGCTACTTGAGTTGAAGGTGCAAATTCCGGCATTAACTGTTCACGCACATTGATCGCATCATCGACATAAGCCAATACACCTTGTTGTAGTTCTTCCCGTAGCGGCTGGCAAGCTGTTTCCTTTGAAGACAAATCACGGAAAACACCGACTATTTGCTGTGCAGTCTCAGTGTATTTTACAACTTGTGCAGAATCAGAACTTAAGAGTTTTTCTAACTCAAAGTTGTAGCGATACATTAAGGGTGCATCAACATTAGGGTGAACCTGATTATAGTAGCAGCCTGTCACATCAACACCATGACGTTGTGCTACAGCCCCCGAACGGCCATCAGTCAACAGGTAATGACCCTGAGCGGGCTGGGTTAACAGCTCATTAAGGTATCCCTGAATGGTGGCACCATAACCCACATCAACGACCGTTTGCTTGCCATCAGCGTCCATTCCCTGGCTGGCAAGATACTTCAGTAACGCGGCTTTTTCTACGGCTGCAGCAGCAAGGATATCAGCTTCCAGCAGCTTGAACAGTTCGAGCAGGTGCTTAGTGTTTCCATCGCGGACTTCAACCTGTTTATCTGCATGCCAGCCCGTTTGCTCAGAAATGGTTTGCCATTGCTCTGCACTTAAACTAAGACCGAAGCGTTCTTTCAAAAAACCAGCCAGATTGTTAGAGAAATAGTTGTTCCGTGCAATTTTGAGAATATCATCCAGGTTCTTCAATGACGGCACACTAACAGCACGGCGCGAGACAACCAGATAATGACTACTGGCAGGCAGTTCAAGGCCAGCAGTCCAGCGGTCAAATACCTGCTTAATTAGTTCCCCTTCCCGGGCAAGAAAATACAATCGCTCAATATTATTGTCCCTTGCTTGCTCTGTCAGCCAGTGCGCAAAGCCAGTTAACAAAGGCCCAACCAGGCTATAACCTATATTAAATGCTGTTGGTTTAACTAAGTTGTAGGGATTGAGCTGTGGGTAGGTAACCGCAGCAAAGTTTTTTTGTAACACCAAACCCAGGGTTAGCTGGGCATTTAAATTACCCTGCTGCTCAATATTTTCCAGTAGTTGACGCCAGCGTGGTAGTGAACGCGCAATATCAGCGGCACGTAAGGTATGTAGTGCATTGGCACCTAAATCGAGTGGAATCTGTAAATCTGAGCGCTCGTTATCGCCCACCATAAGAAATTCCTGGGGCTGCAGAGCATATTTGTCGAGCAGATACTGATATAGCTCACCGGTGTCTTTACGCAGACCAATATCACTGGAAAGATACAGCGATTGCCAGCCTTCAATATCCTGATGATCCAAGGTGGATTTTATGTGTTCTATAGGGAGAAACATATCCGAGATGAGCACAACAGGTTTGCCGGTAGCAAGAGCCTTATGATACAGCTCTACACCGCCTTTGCGCGGCTTAACACTGGCGTATTCAACCTGCTCTTCCAATGCCTGCAACTGACTGACCTGTTCTTGTGGCAGGCCCGTCATTTTTTGAAAATGTTGATAAATAACGTGTAGATTAATATCCCGACCGGCTTGTTGACGGGCGCTTGATTCAGCCTGCGCACGATACTCCAGATAGATTTTTCCCAGATTTGGGTTATCCAGAGAATTACCCGCCCGGAGCGCAACAATTTCTTTAACCGCTTCCGGGTCAAGCATAGGACGGCTGAGCAGGGTGTCAAAAATATCAAAGCCAATCAGTTTAACTTTTGAAGCATTGAGTTCCTGATGGATTGTTTCAAAACTACGCTCTAACACAGTATTAAAGCGCCAGGCTGACCAGCTGGGCGTTTGCCTGTCTTTAATAATTCCAATTGGGTAACCCTGACTTGAGCTGACCAGGCCCATTAGCCGTTCTAGACAGTGAGCAAAAGTACCGTCGGTTTGCCCGGCTTCTTCAGCAAAATCATTCAGGGTAATTCCGGCATCAAACAGCGGCTTTAGGGCCGCCGTGCGAGCCCAGAACATCGTACCCGCAGGAAAGTCAAAATAGACATTAGGGAAGTGACTAATACCCAGGCGTGCACACCATTGAGCACCCAAAGCCTTATTAGCAAGCCAATGGTTAGCAAAATAAGGGATCAGGTAAAAATTCTGCGGGTAAACAAGGCCACGGGCATGATCGCCCTGTAGTAAAGTAAAAATTCTGCGAATTTGTTCCGGGCTACCCAACAGGCTGCTGCATAGGTATTGACGCCAACCCTCGGTAGCACCTTTGTTGTATAAAGACTTCTTACTGTGTAAATGAGCAACGTAATCATATCGGGCAAGATGATCACCAAATGCACAAAACATAGGAGCGATATCACGCCCACGATTAGCGACCACCTCTATTTTAAGTTGCTTAAGCAGAGGGAGATTACTGAATTTTTCCTGACAGATGGCCAAGCCTTGTTCATCAGTCACAGAAATATATAAGTCATAGTTAAACGGCATATTTTTTAAATAGCCAACAAACTCATCAGACAAATCTGTGTAATACATGTGCAGATGAATGGCTATACGCCCCAGTGCATTTTTTGCTGGCGGTAAGCCTTCAATTAAAATCAGGTCTCCACACTGATCTGCAGCAGGCGTTATAATCTTGCTGTTTTTCCACATATGAAAGTGTGGCGTTCCGTAAAAAATCCAAGGAAACACCCGATAAATAAATTCCACTAATGGATTTCTTATTTTTAATGGTAGCTTCCAGTAAACACGCTTAGCCAACGATAAAAAAAGCTCGCGCAACCGTAATACTTTATTCTTAGCTGACTGAATAAGGATGTGCATAACGTGGGTTAGTTTCCGTAAATTTAATTAGTATTAGTATAATGATATAAAATTATTACACTTTATTAAAAATAGAAGAAAAAATTAATCCTAGATTACCCAGGAAAGTCTGACGGTAAAAACCGCAACGTTTTATTAAAACCAAACGCGAAATCAATTTTTTCTGTCGTGCTTCAATAAGGTTATCGATTATTTGCCGATTTTCAGGTGCGAGTCTGTGATCAATAGCACGCAGAGCAGCAATATGTTGATCATTCCAGGCTTTAAACTGGCCTTGCCAAAGCATTAATATACGTTTACAACGAGCAGCAAAGGAAGAGTTCATACCAATTAAGTTGTGCTGATGCTGGCGATAACGTATAGAGGGATGAGGATCATAATGCACCAAACCTCCACAGCCAGTAATTACAATATAAGCCCACCAGTCATGGATAGTAATCGGTACGTTTTCACCGGCCTCAACTAATAATGCACGCGCTGCATTATTAAAAACCATCGTATTACCGCTACCAATATTTTGCATCAATGCATTAGCAAAGCCGGTTTTTTTACTAAATAAAGGAGAAAGACCTATTTCAGAGTTTTCAGTATTAACCAAGCGAGAGCGGGAGCAATACAACGCAGGTATATCAGCAGGTACCGATTGAAGAAAACGGAGCGCACGTTCCAGTTTGTCCGCATCCCAGACATCGTCCTGATCAGAGTAAGCATAGTAATCCGCGACGATGTCTGTATTACAGGTCAAAGAAAGAAAGTTAGCAGCAAAGCCCTTGGCCGGGCCGGAAAGAATTTCCAGCGACTGATCAGGCCACCTTTGCTGACGTTCTCTCAGAATTTGTAAGGTGGTGTCCGTTGAACCATCGTCTGATGCATAGGCATGCCAATTGGAGTGAGTTTGTGCTGAAAAAGAGTCAAGCTGTTCGTTAACAAAGTGCTGACCATTATAGGTACACATTAAAATAGCTACTTTTGGGCAGGAAGCGCTCGGGTCTTTTTTGGCGATGTTCTCAGACATTTTTAAAAAACCTGCATAGCAAAATTTAAGTCAACACATAAACCAGGCAGCTAACAGACAGGAGCCGTCCTAACAAAAATAAGCCGTAGACACCAAAAAGGATTGCGGACAAGAGTAGCCAAACCAGCACAGCCGGATTGTAGCAAAATGACCTGAGATTAAAAAGTGATGCGCGTAGGCGCAACTTCGGTTGTGCTTCGTTACACCCTCAACCAGCCCTTGCGCATACGCTAAACTTTTTCTGCTTTGCTCAGCAAAATCTGAGACAATATCGACCCGTTTTGCTGAGCAGATCCAGCCTTTCCGCTTATCACAGAGACATAGAAAGTTATCACAGAGACATAAAAAGCTATCACAAGGCCACAGAAAGCCGAAACCCAGCATAAAACGGAGCCAAAGGGCCCGCCAAGGGATAAAAGGTTTTCTGCGGTTGATAAACACATTAAAATAATCAATAAATACAGTACGTTAGCATGGATAGGAGTTGATGGTGTCAACCGATGCAAAGCTTGTTTCAATCTTAATCAGAACCTTTAACCGCCCTGTCACTCTTGCTAAAGCGGTAGATTCAGCATTACAGCAAACCCATCGCCCGTTAGAAGTTATTATCGTTAATGATGGTGGTGAAGCACCCGACCCTGAATTAGAAAGCCTGGCGAACGAGCATCAGGTTCAGCTTAATGTGGTTAATCTAGAGGTTAATCAAGGACGCTCTAACGCTGCTAATGTGGCTTTAAAAGAGGCTCAGGGCGAAGCACTATTATTTTTAGATGACGATGACTGGATAGATCCAAATCATGTCTCTAAATTGCTTCCGGTATTACAGGCTAACGCTGAACTTATTGCCGTGTATTCAGACACCGCTTGCGTATTTTCAGAAGCTAAACCAGAGATACTGAAAGTTTTTGATTATGAGTTCGACTCGCAGCGGCTGGTATATGAAAGCTATTTACCTATTCACTCCGTCCTGTTTAAAAATAATGAATTAAGCCAGGCCTGCCAGTTTGATATCCGGTTAGATATGTATGAAGACTGGAATTTTTGGGTACAACTGACCGCTAAAGGCCAAATGCAACGCGTACCCGGTGTAACGGCCTGGTATAGTGCACAGTTAAGCGGCATGGGCATAGGTCTTGAATCCCAAGATTACAGCGCAGAATTGGCTAAATTTTTCAGACTAACAACTCCTTTTTATACTGACAAACAAATTAATGCATTACTTTTTATATGCTGGAATTTTTTTGGTCTTGAACAATCTAAAAAGCACACCGAAGGGTTATTATCGGAGCTGCAGTTAGAGTTAGCCAGTAGCCGCCAGCGCGAACAGCAGCAACGGGAACAACAGGAACAACAGCTACGGGTTAATAACCAACAACGTGAACAAGAACACACCATTATAAAAGAAGAGTTAGACGCTTTAAGAAAAAGTCTGACGGATATTACACTGCTTCTAAAAGAAAAAAAGGGCATGGCCGCCTTGTATGAGAAAGCTGGCCAAATACTTTCCAGGGTTCCATTATTAGTAAAAATAAAACGCAAAACCTTTACATTCTTTAGTTTATTGGCGAGCGGTAACTTACAAGGCATCTTAGTACATTTATTTAAAAACATAAAAAATGTTTTTAAAAGAATCAAAATAATAAAATAAGGAATATTTTATTAGGCACGCTCAAATGTAGGCAGGGTTTAGCCCGTCAGGATTGTCGCCCTAAAGGACGACCTACAGGAAAGGTAGATGTAGGTCGGGCGGATTACCACCTGAAGAACGACCTACAGCAAGGTAGATGTAGGTCGGGCTTTAGTCCGACAGGATTATCGCCCTGAAAGACGACCTACAGGAAAGGTAGATGTAGGTCGGGCTTTAGCCCGACATGTGATGTCCGTTTTATAAAAAATCCGAGTTCCAGTAAGGGTAATTTTTTACTGATTGGGTAAGCATCTTTCTTAACGGGTTTGCAACAATGTACCGGGCAATCTCCTTTCGGTTGTCTTCAAGCCGTAACGCCACATCATAAAATGATGGTTGCCATACTTTACCGCTTTTGCCTTTGTATCTGTTCATGGCATAAGCACTGATTCCCTTAAGCTTGCCAACCACTGAAGACAGATCTGTACCCGAACCTTCCAGACGTAACAAGCCATGAAAATGATCTGGCATCAACACCCAGGTAAACCAACGGCATCTACAAGCCTGTTCATTCAACGCAATTTGCTGACAAAAAATCCTGGCTAAATCAAAATCATCGAATAAAACTTGGCGTTTAAAGGTCGTAAACGTAATAAAATACTCACCACCACACTGTGAAAACCGACCTTTTCTTAAATCATTCCATGACATAACCCATCCATCCATTTTTTTATTTAAAGACAACTATAGAAGTTGTCGCCCTAAAGAGCGACCTACAACAAGGTAGATGTAGGTCGCGGCTTTAGCCCGACGCCGATCCATCGATAATCGCCAGGTCCGGCGTTTAACGTTGCCTATGTTGTCGCCCTAAAGGGCGACCTACATTGATTATCAACAAACCCCAACCCGGCATTGAACGCTGCCCAGGTTGACGCTCTAAAGGGCAAGCAGATACCTATTGCGCGTCCTCTTCCCGGCCAACCAGATACAAAGGCCGTTTTTTAACCTCTTCATAGATACGGGCGATATAAAGCCCGATAATCCCCAGACTGATTAACAATAAGCTACCTATCATCAGCAACAGTAAAATAACCGTGGTGAACCCGGTTACCGCAGCCCCCGTTGCCCAAAGCCAAAGCGTTTGCGCACCAACAAAAAAACTGACCATCAGCATCAACAAACCCATCAAGGTTATCAGATACAGGGGGGCTGAGGAAAAAGCGGTCAGATTACGAACCGAGTAGCGTAAAAGATTCCATCCGCCCCAGGAAGAATCACCCGCCTGCCGGGCAGGCACCTCAAAGGGCAGCTCAACACTCGGAAAGCCGGTCCAATGCACAAGGCCACGAAAAAAACGAATACGCTCCGGCAAGGCTAAAAGGCTCTGCACCACCCTGCGATCCATCAGCTTATAATCACTCTGATTTTCCAGAGACAGGCCACCGATCATCTGCATCCCCTTATAGAAGCTACCGCTGGCCCACCGATAAGCCACAGACTCCTCTCCCCGATGGACTTTTACCGCCGCCACAATAGCAGCGCCTTTCTGCCAGTGCTGCAGCATTTGCGGTATTAACGCCAAAGGGTGCTGCAGATCTGTGTCCAGCACAATAACCGCATCACCGGGGTAGCGCTCCAGTCCTGCCTGAATAGCAGACTCCTTGCCGAAATTGCGGCTTAGCTGACAAAGGGTTAAACGAAAGTTCTCCGCAGAATACGCCAGCACCCGCAAAGCCGTATCATCCGATGAGCCATCGTCCACAACCACCACACGAAAGCGGAACATCTCCGGCAACGTCGCCAGCGTCTGATCCAACTGTTGCAGAAAATAACCGATGCCCTCAGCCTCATTCAGCGCTGGGCAGATCAGGGTAATATCAGATCCTGTAGCCAATTTATTTTCCTCCCGTCACCAGCAAAGCGACCCCTGCTAACACCACAACAACTCCAAGCCAGCCCTGAAGTGTCAGCGGCTCACCAAACAGAAAAATAGCCAGCAAGCTGGTCAGCACAAACTGGAAAGCCACAAAAACCGGCACCGCAACCACAAACGCGGACAGGGATAAAATACGCACCGTTAACAGAAACGCGACCCCATAACAGAGCAAACCAGCCAACAGATAGGCCAGATGCCACGCCCCAACGGACAGGGTTCCTTCCTGATAGCGAATACCGCCCCCAGCCAATTTCAGCAGTGCCAAAGCCCCTGTGTTACAACTGGCGGCCAGTAAGATCCACAACAAAGCGCTCATACCTCTGCCTGCTCCTCAATGGCAACAAAGTCCCCCCCGGCTCTGATAATACGGGCATTAGGGCCCAATAACGCCCTTAGTTGATACTCATAGGGAAAAAAGTGAATATGCAGATCAAAGGTATAACGGTATTCCCGCTGGCAGGGCAGCACAATAATCAGGCGTTTGCGACAGACCCGGCGTATCTCAGACAAAGCCTGATCAATATCCCGCACATGCTCTAACGTATGGGCGCAGATCACCGTATCAAAACAGTTATCATCAAATGCCAGCTGGGTAACATCCGCCTGACAGAAGGTCAGCTGTGTGCTTTCAGGCTGGCTGCGGGGCGGCACAATATCGCCCCCCGTTACCTGAAAGCCCTTATCCGCCAGCTGGCGGCTTAACCAGCCACTGCCACAGGCAACATCCAGAACCGTGTCACCGGTTACCTGATCCAGCACCGCCTGCACCGAGGCGCGGTTAAGATCCGTATCCCGCTGAATAAAGGTATCCGCCAACAGGCGGTAATAGTCCTGAATCTGTGCTTCCGTCAGTTCCGGCAGACGCTCTTTAAAGCTCAGGTAATAGTGATATTTTGGCCCCAGTGCCAAACGAAACAGAGGCGCCATCAGCCAACGGCTATCCCTAAGTACAGGCGGCAAAGCCTGGTCAAGCAGCCAGTGAATCATTAACGTCAGATTTCGGTTCATAGTGGCTGACCAGCCCCTTTATGAAGTTTGAATAAAACGATTTCAGGTTCAGAAAACCACCAGGCATCCCCCTGATGCACAAACCAGTGATAGGTTTCCTCCGGCAGAGGCCGCACCAGCCGCTGATCAAACTGCATCGCTGGAATCATCAGCCCCCGCTCAGGAAAATAAACACCGCCAGCGCCAGAAAAACCCTGTCGGGTTGGCGTGATCTGCCAGTGCAAACGTCCACCGGAATAGAACGTCAGCGGCTGCACAACCTGAATCGGCTCTGTCGGCTCAGGCCAGGGCTGGCAAGTCTGCGCCAGTGTTTTTCTGTCAACCCATTCAGACGGCACCGGCTTGTCTGCCACTAACAAAGGGACAACCGGCAAGCGGTCCCCCGGCTGAGCCAGCAGCTCCCGGCAGTTAGGTGTAAAACGCAAGGTGCGCCCCTCAAACACCTGATAGCCGCTCATTAGCCCCGCCAGTTTAAAGTAGGGCGGTACACCAATAACAACCCCCTCATCTTTTGCCCCATGCTGCGGCTTGTCAACAGCCTGCCACTGATCAACACCCTGTAACGTATCAACACGCGTTAAGAGCGCCTGCACCTGCTGGCGTTCAAGCTTTTCACTATCCGGAAAGACCGGCGACCATAACCCCGGCATAAACAACGCCGCCAGTACACATACGCCTGCGCCAAAAACCAATCGGTGCCGAACAGAACCCGGCTTGCGCCCCATTGATTTAAAACAGATTGGTTTAAAACAGGCCTGTGTAAAAAAGGCCCGTTTAAACAAGATTTCCGTGCCCAACTTAAAAAACACCAGAGCCAACCCGATATGAAACGGATACATCAGACGATCCCCGTGGTACTCCGGCATTCTGAAACCATGGGGGGCCGCCAACATAGGTACTAACAGCAGGCCCGCAAGCAAGGCATAGGACAGAAAACGGCGCGGTGCCCACAGCAAAGCGATAAAAGACAGTAACAACAAACCCCAGTGATGGGTTGTATACCAGAGGGCAAAATGCTGCCATTGATCGAAAGAGATCATCCCCAGATCGGTCAACAAGCCTACCCCTTGTCGCCCCCCGGCAGAAAACCCCAACAGGTACCCCTGCCAACAAAGCACCAGCAGCAGCGCGGTAATCGGTATCAACGCCAGCGCCCGACAGCGGTACACCACCGCCCACACCAGACAAACGCCCACCACCGGCCAATAGATCTCTTTACTGGCAAAGGCTAAAAACAGCAGCAGACCACCAGCCATAAGGCGCCAACGACCAGGCCGCAGGCTCTTTCTATCCGGCAATAAAAAGTACAGCGACCAAACCGCCAGCGCGCCACCCAACAGGTAGTGCAATGTGTAGTTGCGCAGCAGTAAAGTCGACAGGCTTTGAGTGGCGATAACCGCCAACAGAAACAGCCAGAGACCCGGCTGCGACCCATTCTGGCGCACGCCCGACAAACGACTCACCAGCGCCACCCCACCCCATAGCGTCATCGTCAGCAACAGCGCCTGAGTGATAAAAAAAGCCAAAGGCGATACCCCCGCCAGCCATAGAACAGACTGATACAGAAAAGGTACCAGAGGGGTAAAGTGTGCAACAGACAACAACTGATAGGTCTCAGGGTCTGTCATATAAAGCCAGAAAGGGTGCCAGCTGGCCAGCTGCATCAGATGCGCATCATCGGCGGAGAAACTCAGCATAAACGGGGGTCAAAGTCCTGTTCCATAGGTATCGGTCAGTTTTTAGCACGCCGGAAGTCTATCAATAAAGACCCCGCTTGGCGATTGATCGCCACCCACATTGTCGCCCTAAAGGGCGACCTACCTTTATCTGCCTCAAGCATTGTAGGTCGGGCTTTAGCCCGTCAAAAATCTATCCATAAACGCTGACCCGGTATTTAACACCACCCACATTGTCGCCCTAAAGGGCGACCTACCTTTATCTGCCTCAAGCATTGTAGGTCGGGCTTTAGCCCGTCAAAAATCTATCCATAAACGCTGACCCGGTATTTAACACCACCCACATTGTCGCCCTAAAGGGCGACCTACCTTTATCTGCCTCAAGCATTGTAGGTCGGGCTTTAGCCCGTCAAAAATCTATCCATAAACGCTGACCCGGTATTTAACACCACCCACATTGTCGCCCTAAAGGGCGACCTACCTTCTATGATCTGCCTCAACCACTGCAGGCCGGGCTTTAGCCCGTCAAAGATCTATCCATAAACGCTGACCCGGCACTTAACCCCACCCGCATTGTTGCCCTAAAAGGCGACCTACCTTCTATGATCTGCCTCAACCACTGTAGGTCGGGCTTTAGCCCGTCAAAGATCTATCCATAAACGCTGACCCGGCATTTAACAACACCTCACATTGTCGCCCTGAAGGGCGACCTACCTTCTATTATCTGCCTCAACCATTGTAGGTCGGGCTTTAGCCCGTCAAAGATCTATCCATAAACGCTGACCCGGCATTTAACAACACCTCACATTGTCGCCCTAAAGGGCGACCTACCTTCTATGATCTGCCCTGCCAATGTAGGCCGGGCTTTAGCCCGTCAAAAATCTATCCATAAACGCTGACCCGGCATTTGACACCACCCACATTGTCGCCCTAAAGGGCGACCTACCTTCTATGATCTGCCTCAACCACTGTAGGTCGGGCTTTAGCCCGTCAAAGGTCTATCCATAAACGCTGACCCAGCATTTAACCCCACCCACATTGTCGCTCTAATGGGCGACCTACCTTCTATGATCTGCCCTGCCAATGTAGGTCGGGCTTTAGCCCGTCAAAGATCTATCCATAAACGCAAAAAACCCCGCTCTCAAAGAGAGCGGGGTTTATTGGATAAGTCCGGGGCGAAGCCCCGAACCCTGTCCTGTCACTAACTAACCGGATTAAACCAGGTTAGCAGCTACCAGACCATCCAGGTAAGAATCACCGGAAGCATTCTCACCAAAGTCGAAGGTACCGATCAGTTTCACGTCAGCAGCATCGGTAGAAGTACCAGAGCTGGTTACGTGGAACGCTTTATAAGCGCCTTCGTTGTTAGCATTCGCACCCTGTGCATTGTCATGCACCAGGATTACGTAGTTGCTGGTAGAACCTGCAGTACCTGCAGTCAGAGCCAGATCCAGTTCACCGAAGTAGTCAGTACCACCTGCTTCAGTGCCGTTGATCATCGCTTTAACGTTAGCAGCAGTCAGGCTTTCGAAGGTCACTGCAGAATCTGCAATTTCCATAGCCGTGCCATCGTTGAACTCAAGAACAGTAACAGAGTTATCTGTCAGAGTATCAGCGTTGGTTGCCAGTACCGTTTTAGCGATAGGCGCTTTAGTGGTTGCGTTAACGCTGGTCAGGTAAGAGCTGAAGTCCAGCAGATCTGCACCGTTAGCCTTAGTAGGCGCACCAGTGGTGAAGTTAACGATAGAGTTTTCACCCAGGTTGTAACCTGTGATTTCAACAGTATCGTTGCTCAGCGCACCCGTACCCAGTGTCAGAACGTCCTGACCTGATGCCAGGTTAACCACGTTATCGCTTTCAGCACCGCTTGCAGCACCCGCGTAGTCAGTCTGTACCAGTGTGTTAGTACCGGCACCAGTACCTGTTACAACGATCTGAGCAACGTCACCTGCAGCACCAGCTTGCTGGCCATTATAAGTTACTGTTACCACATTGCCTGCAGCCGACGCAGCCTCATTAGCACCTGCAACATCAATCTGACCAGCAACAGCAGTCGCCAGTGCAGCACCAGAGATGTCAGAACCTGTACCATTGGTATAAGTAACGGAACCACCAGAAAGAGCTGCAGAGGTAAAGATCAGAGTCTGACCATTAGCAACGGTTACGTTAGACAGATCCAAAGTCTGAACTTCATCAGCGCCGTTCACTGAACCAGTAGCCGGTGCACCAATAGTACCACTAGCAGGAGTTTGGTTTACAGCCGTGATATCAGCAATGTTCTTAGATAGAACAGACTGAGTAATCACCAGCGTTGAAGTTGCACCAGACTGAGTAGCAGTATAGGTAGCACCATTCACAGCAGCTGGAGCAAGGTTACCAGCGATATCTGCAGCAAGGGCCGCACCAGTTAAACCGCCACCAGAGCCGTTAGTGTAAACTACTGGATTACCATCAATCGTAAAGGTTAAGGTTTCACCATTCGCAACACTTACAGCCGCTAGATCAAAGTTCTGAACTTCAAAAGCACCCGCAGTAGTAGTTGCAACCGTTGTAGTGGTGTTGCTACCTGTGCTCTTAGTACCAAAGTCAGAAGCGTACAGAGTTTCTGCGTTGTTAACAGCAGTCTGAACATCACCAATAGCAGTCGTGTTAGCGGCTACTTTATAAGCGGTATCCGCTTTAGTCAGATCATCTGTTGCCAGCATCAGCTGACCTGCATCTTCACGCAGGGCTTTAGCCGCAGCAGTTTCTGCCGCGTTGTATGCAACAGGCTCGATGATGTTGATCGTCAGCTCGTTAGTCGCCAGCAGACCATCGATCAGAGATTCGATTGCCAGTGCGTGGCCTTCGTTCTCTACTGCGTGCAGCAGTTTGTTCAGTACTGGATCAGAGTTAACGGCTTTCTTAACAGCTTGGTTAATCTGCTCTGTAGTCGTACGGTAGTCAGTTGACGCAATTTCAATAAAGTCAGACTCGAAGCCTTTAAAGCTAACCTGAACCTGTGCTTTGAAGAAGTTGTAAGTCTGAGCAACAGCGTTAGCACCGCTGGTCAGCGCGTCATCGCTGTTAGAAACGATGTCACGGTTGTTAGCCAGAGTGGTGATATCAGTGGTTGCATCGTTAAATACGAACACACCACGGTCGCCTGCGTTGTCTACACGTACAACGTCGTTACCAGCACCCGCGTCGATATCAACCGCGCCAGCACCAGTGGTCATGATCCAGTCGTTACCTGCACCGGCATCAATCTTAACGTTGTCCAGCAGCTGCTGGTTGATTACCCAACCTGTAGCACCTGTTTCCTGAACAGCAACAGCTTTGTTAGACGTCAGGCCTTTAGTCGCCATCAGAGTGATAACGTCGTCACCCGCACCGGAGTTAACGTCAACCTGAACGTCAACCGATTCCAGAATGTCAGTATCGATCGCCAGGTTCAGTACGTCGTTACCTGAAGTCAGATCGTAATCAACCGTCGCCTGAGAGTCGTCAGCGGTGTAGATACCGGTGTCGTCATGCTCAAAACGGCCCAGGATGTTGTCGCTTACAAAGCTGTTGATCGCAACGCTTTCAGCAGCGCCTGCAGCCAGTTCCTGTACGTCTACCAGACCACCTTTAGAGAAGTCCTGGTCAACCAGATCAACAACATGGCTTGCTGCGTTTTTCTGAGTACCCACGCGGAAGTAGCTGTCAGAACCGGTTTGCAGTTCGATACGCTCCAGGTGGTTAGTCGCTGCTTTAGAAGTCAGAGTGGTCAGCCAAACACCGTTGTTTGCTGTTACTTTGATCTCTTCAACGCCTTTGTCAGATGCAGACTGACCCGCCAGGTTTACAGATGCACCCTGTGAACCGTAACCCACATTGTCAGCATCCAGGTTAGTCGTGATCAGTTTGGTTACTGTAGTTGGCGGAACGTTGTCCAGCTGTGCGTACAGGGTATAACCAGGATCAGGAATAACACCCGCTTTGTTCACGAAACCTTGTGGTGTCAGAGTTGCGCCACCAGCGTCAGTCAGAACGATCTGAGTACCGGAAACTTCGTTACCAGACTGGTTAGTTACGGTGAACAGGTTGCCTTTCTCTACTGTGAAACCAGACAGTTTCGCGTAAGCAGCAGCATCTGCAGGTGTTACACCGTCAGAGTTCAGTGTAGGAACATTTACACCGTTACCCAGCTCAGCAACACGATCTTTAATCGCAGCGAACAACTCATCATAAGTTTTTGCCTGATAGATAGCGTCAGACTGAACAATGATCTGAGAACCGTCCAGGCTGAATGCAAACGTATCTACAGGAACACGTTCCAGTGGATCTTTGCCGTCTTGTTCAGCACGCAGGTCCAACAGTTCCAGGAAGATCTGAGAGCCAGAGCTTTCAGCTGCCTGACGATCGATAATTGGAGACAGGAACAGACCGTTGTACTGGTCAGTTTCACCGATCTGGTTTTCCAGTTCAAACGTGAAGTCGGCAGAGATTTTGCTCTGACCGGCATCAATCTGAGCTTTACCGATGTTGTTTACGGTTTCACCAGTATCAGCACCATCGTCATGGTCCTGGTTAATCTCACCGTCATTGAAAACAACCGTCAGGCCATCATCTACTTTATCAGCCACAACCGCTTTCAGCTCAGCCAGGTTAGTAGAACCACCGGTGTAAGACACAGCCGCATCAACTTTAGCGTTGAATGCAGAGTTAGCAGTAACCAGCTGTTTGCCAACAAAATCTACAACCGCTTCTGCACGGCTAGTGCCTGCTTCCAGCGCGTTGAACAGAGCTGTAACGTCATCCTGTGAAGCCGTGCCGCCAGCGTTTGCTTTTACTTCCAGCGCGTATTCAGCGTTGGTTTTGCCAGCGCCAAGCAGGTTTGCACCTTCCAGGAATGCAGCCAGTTCGTCCTGAGTGTTGTATGCAGCCAGATCAGCCGCGAAACCACCAGGTGCAGCACCCAGTGCCGCCACAGTTACCTGTGAGATTTGAGCTTTAGTTAAAGCCATTTGTAAAACTCCTTGATCAAGGATTGGTTTAGTTTTGGTTTTAAATTCGAGGGCATCGTGCCCGTCGAAGATAAAGTGTTTGCTCTTGCGAGCAACCCGACAGCCTGATGAGCTACCGGGCTTTGGGATCAGCGCTTACCGGATTTCGCTACCGCGATTAAGGTCAGTAAGCATCTGTTCCCATTGTTCTGTTGTTAAGGTATCAGCTCTTGTTTGGCGTGCTTGTGATGGTGGTCACATGAGCGATACGTTTATATTTTGTTCAGGCTTACAGTCTGTTTTGTTCACGCTAAAGGCCTGTTCTGCTTGCGCTAAAGGCAAGCGTTGTTCAGCCAAGGGCTTAGTCAGCACCATTAACGAAGACGTATTAGCCTGCTGCTTTCTATGTATCAACCTATGTATCAACAACGTCTGACGTGATTCGGCTTTTACGCTATTGATTAAAAAAACCTGCCCGATAATAGACATTTAGCGAAACCATCACAACCCTCAAAGCATCAAAAAAAGAGCCAGATCACACTTGTTTACGCAATCGTTACGCAACGGTTAAACTTTCGATACAAATACCGGTTTCAGCCCGTACATGGCCGACATAACGCCAGGCGTTACATGTCGACCCTATTGGCGAATACACAGGTGGCGAACACACAGGACGACAATACCCACGGACACCCACCACTGGCTGTTAAAACTGCCAGTTAAGGGCCAGGCTGGCTTTTTCCGCCTCATACTCGTAAAGAATAATATTACTGGTTTGCGTCAGTTTTGTTACACTTAATTCCAGATCAAGGTCCGGAGTTAACGGCTGACGCAGCTGTCCGGTTACCTGCAGGCTATATTGATATCGGGCATTGCCCTGATCCAACTGGTCGCTGTAGCCGGTTGCATCCTCGGTTAGGGCATAACGACCACTTAAGCTCCAGAGCCGTCCTGTGTCCTGGCGGTATTGGGCGGCCAAAATCAGATCCCGGACTCTTCTGTCGCCCCCTGTCCGATCATATAAGGCGCGGTTAAAGGCCAAACCCAGCTGGCTATAAAGCATCAGCGCGGGAGACACCTGACATTCGAAGCCGATCTGAAGGCGGTGATCAAGGGCATCCTGATCGTTGTCATCCGGGTAATGCTGGCGGGATAGCCGAATATCACTTTCTATGGCGCAATCGGCCGCCAATGGCTGACGATGCTCCAGCTCCAGATCCACTGATTGATAAAGGCTTGTGTCGTTGTACCAGAATTGTCGTCCGGTCACGCCCCAAGCGAGTGTTCCCTTTAGTTTACGGGCGCGCTTACCTCTTGAGTAATAAAAACGCTTGAAGTGAATATCCAGTTGCTGTTGATCGTGCCGGAATGCCTGCTGTTGCAACCGCGCCTCGGTACCGGTGCGCGTATACAGATTGCCCTGCCAGACTCGCATACCATCTTCAAGCAGGGTGGCGTTTTTAACACTGGCGTTAAGATGAAAGACACTGCCGGAAATAGGCCGACTCTCTTCATCGAGAACCAGTGTGTTACCGTCTCCCAGGGTTAAGCTGGAGAGATCGGCGGCGGTATTGAGATTGCTGTCATATCCGATAGCCGCCGACAATCGGTAGTCCGTGCGGGTAAAACGGCTGGCCCAAAGCTTGTCTCTTGCTTTTAAAAAACGGGCAACATCATCAGGCAAGTCCGTACGCTTGAGCAATTGCCGATTAAGGTCATACGCGGCAAAAGGCTGCCCCAACAGATCCAGCACCTGTGCGTAATTCACTAAGGCATCACCATTGTCCGGTTGTACCATGAGGGTTCGCTCCAGGGTATCCTGAGCATCAGACAAACGGCCTGTATTCAACTCTGCCGTACCCAGTGCGGACAGGAAGTCAGCATGCAAATAACACGTGCTTTTGTAGGGACGCAACAAACTCAGTCGCTTCTCCCAGCGGGAAGCCCGGTCGGGGTCGGTTGCGGTTTGCTGAAAAACCTGCTGAACAATACTCAGGCACTGCTGCTGCGTAAGTTGCTGATAGGGCGCGAAAAACGCGGGGGCAGAATAAACATGGCGAGGAACCAGCAGAAGCGCTAAGGCGAGCAACACCGCCAAAAGATTAGCCGCGGGCTTTAGTGAAGTCTTTAAAGAAAACGAAATAATTCGCCTGAAAAAAAACGGAAAAATTGGTGCCGTTGCGTCTTCTGATACGCGCATTTTCAGTGATTGATGTGACGTTACCAACCAGAACTCCATACTGTTACACGTTTTCTTATCACATCGGCCCGCCAGTTGAATGCGGACATCAACCAAAGGTGAATTTTAAACCCGATGAAAGTTAAACCGGATAGCGTTTAAACGAATTTAAGGCGGGAAACTTTGCAAAAAACCAGCTTCCTGCCAGTGGCGATGCGTATCAAAAAATCAGAATAAGTTATAAACGATTAAAACCTATTTTTTCAAACACCAGAAGCGCTATTTCAAACGCCAGCACACGCTTCATGCCGTGCATACGTCCTGAAGGCGCAGAATTATGCATCAGATAAGCCCAGCCAACCAGACAAAAGTTTGTATTTTTATGTTGTTCAGCTTGCGCTTTGTCAAACCAAGAACAAAACGATTGGTGAGTGTTGCATAATTTAGCGGGTTAATCAGCCTTTAGCTTTTGGATTTGTTAAGTCGGTCACGAGAACATAACGGCTTTGGTTGCTAACCTTATCTTTTTGACCAAAGACTGCTTGGCCATTTTGCCGCTTGCTGCTTTTTGGGCACTAAGGGCCTGGCTTGCTGCTAAAGGCTTTTTGGGTGCTTAAATTTACTTTGTCTTTCCTGCTGCGGACGACTTAAACGTACGGTAGTCAGACAATTGTGCGATGCCCGTTGACGCTTTATACATGCTGTCTGTTACTGAACCATCCGTCTCATCGGCGTCCTGTTCGCTAAAGACACCCGGAACCTGACGACTAAGAGATGCAGAATCAGGCGCAAACAAGGTTTTAGGGCGTAGGCTACCCGGCAATAAAAAGCGCCCGATGTCCTGAACCTCTGTATCAGCAAGATAATGACGAATCTCGGTACTGCAAAGCGTGGGATAAGCCAATTCTTCCGTCATGTGCTGCAAGCCTAAGGCTCTTGTGACGGCATCGCCTAAAATAATGGCGGTTCGGTTTCGTTCAGAACCCAGCTGGCCCTGAATGACATCACCCGCGGCTAAACCTATCCCTAGTCCAAGAGGCTCAGATTCGTCAGCAAGTGCACGCGCAAGCATGGGCTGGATTTGCTGCTGAATCTCAGCGGCGGCGGCCCATGCATTTCGAATAGGCACACCTTTACGGTCGTCATCCGTTTCTAAGGGCCATACCGCTAGTAAAGCATCGGCTTTTAATTCAAATAGAGTTCCCTGATGTTTTTCCAGAATGTGGCTGGCCAATGTAAAAAAGCCATGAAGCAACTGAACGGTATTCTCCGGAGAGCTGTTGCGCTGGAAGGCAGAGAAATTTCTCAGGTCTGCACTCAGGACGACACAGGACATCTGCTCAGCTTTCAGCTGGCCCGAGGGCTGATGAAACGCAATGGCGCTGGCAATATCTTCAGGGAGATAGCTACTCAGATTGTCGAAAAGACGCTGTTTCTCATGCCGGTTGCGCAGATACTCAAGCACCAGCAAGGATAAAGCCGATGCACAGCCCAAAATAGCCTGCTCACTCCAACCCAGCCAAAGCTGATAATTCAGCGCACCCGTATGAATAATCAGGGCAATACCGGGTATCAACAAGGGTGAACTCATGAAGATAGCACGGCTAAATCCATGACGGTGGTCTGCGGAACGGGTCGCCAACACCAGTAAGGCTGAAAAAATCATAACCAGGCTCAGTACGCGATAGAGCCACAAGCCGGAAGGCGTATAAGGGATCGACTGGTCCAGCATACTGACAACGAGACGCGCCTGAATCTCAATCCCGGGTGTTAAACCGCTATAAGGGCTGGGAACAAGGTCTCCCATCCCAAAGGCTGTAGCCCCAACAAGCACCCATCGGTTGTTCAGCAGGTCAGGATCGACACGACCGGCCAAAACATCGGCTGCTGAGACGTAAATAAAGCGCTCCGGGGAATGCTCGTAATTCACACGCATCAGGCCGTTGTTGTCGACAGGGATTGATAACAACGGATAATCCGGGGCCACCAGACGACCCGAAGGCTCCAGAAGGGACGCTGGGTTATGAAATGAGGTTTCCTGGTAAACAAGTCGGTCAATGTTAAGATTATGCAGCATCAGCGACAGTGCTAAAGAGGGGTAAGCCTTGCCATCTGCGCAGACAACAGGTGCCTGAAAACGCACCGAACCGTCATTGGATATATGCGGGGTAATATGGCCGGAGGCAACAGCCTGAGCGCCCTGAGTCATAACGCTTGGGGCATTGGCGAGGTAGCCTCGGGCTTTGGGTGCCAATGGGTAACAGCCAGAAGACATGGCTCCTGACAGCACTCCGGTCCGTATCGCTTTCTGCTCAAGATCAAGAATCGGTATTTGGCCTACAATGGCCTGATTGCTGATTAATGCTCTGTTAAGGAGATCATCTCCGGGCCTGCTTTCAGGAAAGACAAGATCAAAAACCTGGCTTGCAGCGCCATATTCCTGCAAACGGTTCGACAAGTCTGCCAGCGTTTGCCGGGACCAGGGCCAGGCACCCACCTGCTGCAGGCTTTCTTCATCAATCGCAACGATAACAATACGTTCTTCTACCGGACTGGCAGACTCGCTCTCTGTACCGGAGGCGAAAAAACTCATCGACCAGCCAAGGGCTCCGACTCTTTCTTCCAGATTTTTTATGGGTTGACCAAACAAACTCAGCAGCAGCCAGACCAGCACAAAAACCACCAATAAGATAGCAAGACGCGACCCTAGAGGTGATAAGCTGATATTTAATGATAAGGATGGTGGTGCTTTCACACTACCCGATTCAGTTTGGCGTTTCATGTCTGACCTGTCGCATGCTGCGTAAAGCCCCCTGAGGCTTTTCATTTGTTTTTCTGACTGAAAAAACCAAATGAATACATCTTTGAAAACTCAGGGACTGCTAATAATGTTTACAATTGTAACTCCTTGCAGATTATCTGAAGTGACCACCATCACATGGTCAGGCAGACAGTCGCAATACTGCGCATCTTGAGACAGGGCTGAGTCAGCTGACACTCATGCCTAACGAAAATCAGTATCCCCCCCAAGCATCCAACAGCGTCCCTGAATTGCTTCAGTAAGCGGGGCATCCAGCTCCTTTGATGGCAAAGCCATGTAGCCCACAGGGTCAATACTTTGCTGGCCGCTGCGATGAAGGCTTTCAGCCTGTCTTTTCAGCTCGTCAACCGCCAAACGGGTCCCCCAGGCGGTTGTTTTTTTAAGGTTGATACTCAAGGCGTAATTGATAATGCCTGAAATGAGTTTAATTCGGGCATCTGCGTGCTCACCCACTTTTGCCAGATCCAGAATTTCTAAACAGTCTTCTTCTATCCGGATAACAGCCACGGCCTGTAGTCGCCACCAGCGAAAGAGCCGGATGACATGATAACCTTTGCCATTAGGTGCCGCTGTGAGGAAACGCTGTTTCCAGTATTCTGAGCTTTTCTGTAACCAGAAGGTCTGTTCCGGTTCTTCCATAATAGGCTTTAAACGGTTGCACCACTCCCAGTCTTTTACTTCGTGGCAAGGTTGACAGCTTACTTTCCAGCTGACACCCATGGGACTGTAAACGTTCTGACACTGCCAATAGCCCAAGGCATCACCTTGTCGATACAAGCCCAGCCTTATGCCCAGCTGCAAGGCCCGATCCGTTGGAAAACCGTAAGCAAATTGATAGATTCGCCCGGAGCCAAGCTGCTCTTTAAGAAACAATCGGCTGATGCGTAGAAAAACGCCCTGTCCTCGGGTCGCAAACCGATGCTCCGGGGCAACCATAACATCACCTTGCTGCGCGCAACTGATCAGCTGCCCTTGCCAATATCCCTGACGATGCATGGCTCCGTAATAGCCTACGATTTGGCCTTGAGTGGTTTCAGCAAGTGCGCCAGCCTGTGGCTGCGAGCCATATTTCTTCAACCACCAGTCATCGGGTACAGCCTGACCAAAGACTTTAGCAAACAACTGCCCCAGTGCCGGGCCATCTTCCGGCAAGCTGTAACGCTCCTGAATTTGTGCCCCTGCACGTATACCGGCACCGGAATCAGCTGGTTTTAATGCAGAGATTCGCGACACGCGCTTTTCTGCCGGAGGACACGGGTAGATTCGTTCAGGCCGGACAGGTGTAACCAGTCGATACGCTTCGGCATAATGACCTGAAGAGGCCATGGCTCCTGACAACAAACTGCGGTAAGCAGCCAAAGCTTCCATTGCCCGGAGATAATCTCCGCAACTTAAGGCTGTTTTATGGCTCGACAGAGCCTCAATTTTTCTTGACCATACGTCCGTTACACTGAGGATGTGGGTTGCCGGCAGCGGCGACCATACCTCATAGAAAATCACCTGCCGAGGCTGTTCAGTAAGGTATCCGTAATCATCCGTCCCGTTTGCAATATCGAGCACCCTTTTACCAAGCACGGCGTGATCAGGGTGCAAATCCCTCAACCAAGGCGCTAACACCGTTGTTGGTAAATAGGATTGCATTATCTGATAAATTCGTCGGGGCAGATCAGGAGCACTATCAAGAGCACCATCCGGCAAACGCCAATACTCTTTTGTAAAGGCTCCACCCAGATGATCCAAAGCTTGACGGAACTCTTCTATCCTCTGCTCGCCTGCGCCCTCCGGTAACCCTCCGGCACCTGATGCGTCGCTGACTAACACCAAGTGAACAGGAACGCTCAGGTCGCTCAGCTTGGCTAAAAGCCCGCCACAACCAATCGTTTCATCGTCCGGGTGAGGGACAAAAACCAGCACTTTCTCCATTTGAGAAAGATCCAGGGGTATAGGCATCTGTAGAGGAGCCAAATTTTCATCGGTCACCGGCGCAGATTTTTCAGGCTGGAATGTCATCTCGCGCTGCACTTGTGTCTCGCTCAAAAAAAGGCTCCTTAAAGTCGGCTTAAGCGTTGTTCATACAGATCAGCCAGATCTGACCATTCAGGCCACTCTCCGGCTTGCTGTAGTGACTTTTCCCGCCAGTATTGATGATGGGCATTACTGCCCAGTATTTCTGCCATTTTTGCCGCAAGGCGCTGCACGACACGCACCCTCTCATCGGCATCTCTCACTGGATCAGGATCTGAAATAGGGATCAGGCATGCCCCTAAACCCAAGACCTCACCACTGCCACCACTGGCAGGAACAATAGCGGGCAAACCGGCTGCAAGCGCTTCCCGATTGGCCTGACCGAACGATTCAACCGGACAGGTACTGACATAAAGATCAGCCGCACCGAGTGACCAGTTAATATCGTCCTGAAAACCGATAATCGGCCTATGAGACAACTTTAGCTTTTCAGCGAGAGCAATCAGTTCAGAGCCGTCACCACCACCCGCTACAATGACTTGCGCAGCAATATTATGATGGTGCTGAAGATGACCGGCTGCTTCTATCAACAGTGAAAAACCTTTAACCGGAGCAATTCGCCCGGCTGCGAGAATAACAGGTGCCGCCTGTTCCAGAGGCAAGCCAAAATAACGGTGTGCTGCAATACGACTACAGGGCTGAACGGTAGGCCGCCCATACCCCATCACGTGGAAGTTATCGGGAGTCGCTGTCAACCCAAGATCCCGCAATAAGGCATCTCTTGCGACGTATGAGGGTGCAAATACGGCATCAGCACGCTTTAGCAGATAACGTTCTAGCGCCATAAAACGGCGAAATGTTTTAGCACCGATCTTTAAACCATCTTTACTGACAGCCCAGGCGTAACTGCCAAGCCCGTGCTCAGAGATAATAAGTTTAAAAGGACGTGCCATGCGTTTTTTACGCAACACGCCCAGATGGATACCTGCAGCCAACCAGGGATCATGCACCCAAACATGAGTAAAGCCCTCTGAAATGGCTCGGTTGGCTGCACTCATTCCCTGAATAAGCCGCTCGGCAATCGCCGGTGTCAGGCTGCCAAAGATAAACCCAAGATAACTCTGAAAGCGTGGCTGCCATTTCTGATGCACCAAGGCTGTAGCGCTCTGGTCGTAATACTCGACAAAATGTCCTTTTGTCACCAGATGATCCAACACGGGCTGTAAGGTTCGGCCCAAACCATAGTGGCGATCAGCGGCTGTCTCCCGAGTGACGATAAGCAATTTCATTACACTGCTCATATTTATCCTGATTTTAGCAATTCAACCCACGAACCACTTGATGATCAAACAATCATGCACGTTAGTCCGCTATCCCCAGCGTCTCGGGAGATGAAATATGCCCTGCTCCAAACCATAGGCGGCAGAATCCATTTTGAAGCATGCCGCTGGTATTTGCTGGTCATAAAACATAATACCCTGCTCACAAAGCAGGTAAACTTCGACCCAATATTCTCCCTTGAGTAAAGGGAGTTCCGGAAAGAGCAAGGTTATTTGCTTATCGTTTTGAGCGCTCTTCAAAGCGGGGTTATCAATATGCGACCCGGCGCTGGCAATGAGCTTTCCATCAGAAGCATGCAGAGTCACGGCAACGGATGGCCTCGGATATTGGTCACCGCCATGCCATGAAACATCGACCTGCAAACTGCTCTGACCTGTGACACCTAATGGAATCTTAGTTTGAGTGGCAGGCTGTTTATCCAGGGCAACCTGGACACTTCGGAACTGCGGCCGCGCACTATCGGGAACCACATCAGGGGCCGGGAGTTCCGAATCATTCTGGCCAATACCGTAAAGATACCCCTCATATTGATGGATAACCTCTGCGGGAGCTCCCTGAGCAATGACTTCCCCCTGATGCAACCAAAGAGCACGATTACAGATCGCTTCAATCTGATAGAGATTATGAGAGCAAAAAAGTATTGTTTTTCCTGACTCTTTCAGCTGCATAATACGGTCGAATGATTTTTTGGCAAAAGCGCCATCACCAACACTCAAGGCCTCATCGACAATCAGAATATCCGGATCAACGCACACGGCAACGGCAAAGGCTAAACGAACAAACATTCCGCTGGAGTAGGTTTTAACCTGCTGATCTATTGCGTCTCCGATTTCAGAGAACGCATGAATTTCTTCAAAGCGCCTCTCAAGCTCTTTCCGGCCAAGCCCGAGAATTGCCCCATTCAGAAACACATTTTCTCGACCGGTGAATTCAGGGTTGAAACCGGAACCCAACTCTAAAAGCGCTGCAATTCGGCCTTTAACTTTAAGATCACCACTGGAAGGCTGAAGCGTGCCACATATCAGTTGCAAAAGTGTCGATTTACCTGCGCCATTGCGCCCCAAAAGGCCAATCACTTCGCCCTGACCTACGGTTAAACTCATGGGCTTAAGTGCGGTAAAGCTGGCGGACTTTTGCTTGATAAACGGCAAAGATTCCAGCAATCGATCCGATGGTTTTTGATAGAGCCGGTATGTTTTACCAACATCTTTGAGCTCAATAATAGAATCAGAGGACATCTGAAAACCCCCGACGTAATTTTTTAAACAAGAGCCCCCCCAACAGAGCTGTCAAAAAAGACAAAAAACCATATACCCCTAAGGAAAAAAGGTCTGGCCATGCACTTCCCAAAAACACGGTTCTGGAAAACTCAATAATGAGCGTTAGTGGGTTCAGATAAATCCATTCCTGAGCCCATTCCGGCAGCATAGATACAGGGTAAAAGACCGGGGATAAGAACATGAGCGGCGCTGTAAGAATCGTCACAATATGCTGGGCATCAGTGAAATACACGCCCAAGGCCGACAACCCCAAAGCCAAACCAAGCAACAAAGGAACAAAAAGCAGCAGTAAAAGGGGGAGATATAAGAAGTTTTCCGGCAGGGAGCCTGTCATTAAAAACACGCCAACTGAAAGAACAACCAAGCTAATTAGCGCCTGAAACCCTGAAGACAAGATCACAATCCAGGGTAGCAAGTGCAAGGGAAAGACCACTTTTTTCACTAGATTAGGCTGGGTCGTTATTATTCCGGGCGACCGGGTAATAACGTCAGCAAAAAAAGTAAAGAATATAAGCCCGGCAAAAAGGTTCAATGCGAAGTACAGACCATCACTTTCACTGGTCTCGGCACCCGGCCAGCGAGCCTGAAATACCGACTGAAAAACAAATGAATATACCACCAGCATTAGAATAGGGGTAATAATAGCCCACCCCATTCCGAGCCAGGAGCCACGGTAACGCTGCAATATATCACGCTGCGTCATCTGAAGAAGGAGACCGGCATGCTGCTTAGGCCAATAAAAGGCTATCACGGTATTTTACCTCAAAATAAAAACCTCGACTGCCTAAATTTCTGCACGGCACCTAGACAAACGAGCGATGTAACGTTTTTAAAATTATGATGGGTTATCTAGTCATCACCATAAGCTAGCTGAAAAAGAGCTTCTGGCTTTTTTATCAGCAAACTGCTCGAACCATTTCGCTGAACCAAGCCATCTGCCTGCAATGCCTGGAAAACCCGGGTAACCGTCTCCCGACTTGTATTCAGCATGATGGCCATTTCCTGGTGTGTCGGAGGGTAAGCTATATCAATACATCCATCCTCAGTAACCTTGTGTGACTGACACGATCTACTGCCTTCACCAGGCTCAATCCGTTCACTAAAACCATTTTCAATTCCGGCAAGCTGCACCAACTGTCTGTATATTCGGTGAGGGATACTGTTCAAAGAAAGTATCGCTCTTTGCTTGGTGTGTTCTGAAACCCTCTTGGCTAACCGCGCGCTAAGCCCTTGAATGAGCGGGCGTGTCTCATACATAATTTGACTGACGGCAGCATTAGGCAGCAGTACGACCTGAGACTTGGCCAGGGCAACAACAAACTCTGGGTTTGATTGCTCTCCAAAAAGCCCTACTTCACCACAAAAATCTCCGGGGCGAACAAAATAAAGACCAACTTCCCGACCATCAAGGGTGAAATCTACACCTTGCAAGCTGCCTTCAAACAAAAAACAAAGATTTGATTCCTGCTCTCCGGGATCGATGACCACCTCGCGCCTAGAATAACGCTTCAATACGGATTGAGCAGCCAGTTCCGTTAAGGCAGCATCAGGAAGGTCACGAAGTATACTGAAGCCTTTCAAAATCTCTACAGAGACAGCCATATATTCCTCATTGCTGACCTTAAAACAGGCAAAACACGCCTGGCCATTTCAGGCCAAGATAACTACTGAGACTGTAAAACCGGGGGGAGGCTATTGTAAGCACATATTTCTCCTATTTCATGTGACTACCATCACTCAATCAGAATAGGTACGTGATAACATGACCTGATAATAAATAAACTCCGTTTATTGAAGTTGTAAGCGGTCTTTGCTAGCCAGAATTCACTTCAATTCGGCGTTATCGTACTTGATAACAGTTAAAGGCCCCCCATATCAGGCTCAGACCATTACTGAGAATCCAGGTGATCATTATGCAGCGTATGGAATCTTTGCGCTTTAAATGCAGCAAACAACACCAGCCAAGAACCCATCGCCCGATAATTAAGCTGGTTATGGCCTTGACAGGATTGCTCTATGCCCTTTCCGCAGCGGCGGCTTATCCTCCGACTGATAGCAAGCCTGCCAGCAGTCAGAAATCAATAGGCACTATTACTCTTGCCTTGGGCAAATCAATCATTGAAAAACCGGATGGTAAGCAACGAAAAGCAGCCAGCAATGATCAGCTCTATCCGGGAGATACTTTGATCACATTTTCAAGCGGTTATCTGCATCTAAAATTTGTGGATAATGCACTGCTTAGTATGCGTCCGGAAAGTACGCTTTCTATTGACACTTATAACTATGACCCTGATTCGCCGGAAAAAAGTGCTGTTCGTTTCAACCTGAAAGAGGGGATGGCCCGCTCTGTTTCAGGCAGTGCGGCAAAACAGGATCACCAGAAATTCCGTTTAAATACCCCCCTCGCAGCCATTGGTGTTCGTGGAACTGATTTTACGGTACTGGCCGATGATGAACGAGTGAGAACCTTTGTTAGTGAAGGCGCCATTGTTGTTTCTCCTTTTTCGAACGAGTGCCAAAGCCTGTCCCTGGGGCCTTGCGCTAAAGGTGGCGTCGAGCTAAAGGGCAACAGCAATTTGCTGGTTGAGCTGGACGCAGTTTCTGCACGACCACAGCTTCTGAAAGTTGGACTTGAATCTCAGCCTACATCCAGCCTTTTGATGAATGATACTCTGATCGCTCAGCTGAACCGGTCACCTGACCAAAGGGCTCTCGATCCAGGTGAAGACCTTCAACAAAACACTCGCATTGCGAGCTCCGAAAAAACTACTTCGCAAGATGAAGCATCACCTAAACATCCAGATACGCTAACGGTCTCAGCAATAACAGCTGAAACAGCTGAAACAGCTGAAACAGCTGGCGAACAGGGGGCGGATAACACCCTACTGTCAATGAATACTGAACAATCCGAGAGTTCGCTGAAAGATGGTAATTTATTAATTGCTTCACGAAATGATACAGGTGCGGAACTGGGGAATTTAAATACTGAAGGAGAATCGGTAGCCGTTCAGTTTGGGAGTAATAATGAAATTGGCACCGATATTATCCCAAAAGAGCTGGAGGGTATTACTGTTCCGGAAGGTGTTCTTTGGAGCTTCACTCCGCCTAAGGCACCGGGCCGCTTCCTAGCACCAGATTTTATCTACACAGAAGCTCAGATTGCGGCTGGTATCGATAGCGGTACTATTGACAAGCATAAGATATTTGCCAATGAGCAGTTTGCTTTCTACCGCCCTGATGAACTCTACGATACGATCAACCCAATCCGTCCAAACCAAGGGTCTGTTGGTTTTCAGTTACAGCAGGCGGCTGCTTTTTACTATGCCAAAGGGGAGCAGTTTAATCTGAACTTTAACAGCGGAAAACTATTGATCGACTTTGAAAATGGCAAATTTTCAACTGCTCTTCAGATGAGCCACAAGGAAACAGGCCAAATAAGCTTTAGCTCATCTGGCGATGTGACCCCAGAAGGACTTTTTAGCAGGCAGCAGGCTGACCATTCAATTTCAGGGGCTGTTAGCTTAGATACTAAAGAAGCAGGTTACTATTTTGAACAATCCATCCCTCATTTAGAAAGTCAAATTAATGGGGTGACGACATGGCAATCAACGGAATGAATGTGACTCCAAAGACACTTTTTATTAGTCAGAAAGCATATATCAGCTGAGCTCTTTAAAGCTGTCCTGAGACTTTATTCGTTTTAACTTTTATTATTTTTAAATTAGAGGATATCATGGCTCGTTACGTTCCTATCTCTCAGCAAACCCATCAAACCGCAGGTTGGAATCTTATATCTGATTACAGTTTTGCAAAAGGGGATGCTCTAGTCCCTGTTTCAGTCGCTGAGATACATCAACTCATACCGCGCTATTCCTTAGCATTTTATCGTTCATCCGAGAATGATCCTATGCAGTTGGTGGCGATCCAAGGGCTGTATCCTGGTCAGAATCTATTTGTTACAAATCAGGGCCAGTGGTTGGGTGGGTATACTCCTGCAGTATACCGTGGATTTCCTTTTCGTATGATTCCAATACAGGGCACTGATAAATCAGCACTCTGTATTGATGAAGAAAGCGATAATTTTAAGGAGTCACTTGAGGAAGAATCCCAGCCTTTATTTAAAGCTGATGGAGAACTCTCTGATCTTGCAGTCAAGGTAAAAGACTTTTTAGTCGCACAAAGCCTTCAGCGCTCGAAAACAGAATCGCTTGTTTCACTGCTGGATGAATATGGCGTTATTCAACCTTGGTATATTAAAGTTGATGGACTGCCCGAAACAATTGAACCTCACAGCGGCCTATTTCACATCAGTGAAGAAAAACTGAAAGAACTTTCCCCAGAAGGATTAAAAGTCCTGAGTCTTCGCGGTGCTCTGGGTCTTGCCTATGCACAGATGATGTCTGAAGCCAGAATGCAGGAACTGGCCAGACTCTTTGACCTTCATGCACAACATGCGAAAAACCAATCGGAAGTCGGTGACCTTGATCTTGAGAAGGTATTTGGTGATGAGGATGACTCATTGCTGCGTTTCTAATTGCTAGCAATGTTAATCAGGGTTCGGTTGCAGTGCTTTTGTATGTAGTCCTTGTACAAAACAAGCAACAATTTCTTTTCCGCGAAGATATCCATGCTACTCCTGATAACCATCATGAACAGGCTGTTACAAGCTTTGCTTAAGCGTCCGGTAAATTCGGGTCACTTAAGCAAAGCTGATCAGTCCTATTATTGGTATGTGTTTTTCTAAAACTCTACACACTAATAATCCAAGACATTAACGGCCTAAATTCTTTATAAGAGAGCGATCAATGAGTGTTGAAAGCGTAGCAAGCGACTTAAAAGATGCTTTGCGTGCCAGTAAAAAAGGCTTTATCGCCGCAGGTTTTTTCAGTCTTTTTATTAATGTTCTGATGCTGACGGCTCCTCTTTATATGCTTCAGGTTTATGACAGGGTTGTCGCTGCTCGCAGCTTTGACACGCTTGTCTACCTAACCATAATTATGGTGAGTATGTTTGCAATTATGGGGCTTCTTGAGTGGATCCGATCACGAATCTTAGTTCGTGTGGGTAATCAACTTGATCAGGCTTTAAGCCCAAGAATCTACTCTGCGATGTTTGAACAGGGCATACGTCAGCCCAGTAGTCGCAATGCGCAACCTCTGTCAGACCTATCATCTGTGCGTCAATTTATGACAGGCAACGGTTTATTTGCCTTCTTTGACGCTCCATGGATGCCGATCTATATCGGTCTGCTATTTGTTTTTCACCCCGCTTTTGGCTGGTTCGCAATAGCGGCTGGCATTATTTTGTTTTGTGTTGCGGTGATCAATGAAAAAAGTACCCGCAAACCCATATCCGAAGCAGGCGGAGAAAATATCAAGGCACAGAACCTCGCAAACAGTAATATTAGCAACTCAGAAGTGCTTCACGCGATGGGTATGCTTCCGGCTATTATGGGGCGCTGGTATAAGCAGCATCTTGAGGTTTTATCCAAGCAAACAGTCGCTAGTGATAAAGCAGGTATTTTCTCCAACCTGAGTAAAGTTTTGCGCATGGTTTTCCAGTCTATGATTCTGGGCCTCGGTGCTTACTTTGTGATCAATAATGAGATGAGCCCTGGAATGATGATTGCGGGTTCTATTTTGATGGGGCGCGCTCTGGCACCTCTGGATCTTCTTATTGGTACTTGGTCTGGTTTCAACAATGCTCGAACCGCTTATAGCCGACTGAATCAACTGCTGCTTGCAATCCCTAAAGGTGAGCGCAAAATGACTTTGCCTAGCCCTGAAGGAAAACTGATTGTTGAGAATGTACACGCTATTCCCCCTGGCTCTAAGGCTCCAGCCTTGAAGGGTGTGTCATTCACTGTAGAACCGGGCAGCCATGTAGGAATTGTGGGCCCAAGCGCTGCCGGTAAGTCTACCCTTTCCCGAATTATTTTAGGCCTTTGGCCGGTTGCTAATGGCGTGGTCAGACTCGACGGAGCGGATATTAACCACTACAACCGTGATGAGCTGGGCCCTCACTTAGGCTATTTACCTCAGGATATCGAGCTTTTTGATGGCTCTATCAGCGAGAATATAGCCCGATTTGGTGATGTCGATCCTGTCAAAGTTGTTGAAGCTGCTAAAAAAGCTGGCGTTCACGAGATGATTCTTCAACTCCCGGATGGTTATGACACAGTAATCGGAAGTACGGTAGGGGCTCTTTCCGGGGGGCAGCGGCAGCGTATCGGCCTTGCTCGGGCAATCTATGGACAGCCTAGATTCATTGTTTTGGATGAGCCTAATTCAAATCTGGATGATCAGGGAGAAGCGGCTTTAGTTCAGGCAATGCAGATCCTGAAAAAGGAAGGCGCGACTGTTCTGGTCGTTAGCCATCGACCTTCGATCCTTAAAAACATTGATCAGCTACTTGTGCTGAAAGACGGCGCTATGCAGATGTTTGGTAACAGAGATGATGTGATGCAGGCTTTGGCCCAGCAGAAACAACAGGCAGCATCGTAAATTTCTAACTTTATCTGAGAGTGATCATGAAGAAATCAGTGATTGAGCCGCCTAAATCAAAAGGTGCATCTGAAGCAACAGATAAAAATGCAGCGCCAGACAAACAAAATAACTCTGATGAGAAGGCATTAAAACGTGGCGCGACAATAACGCCGGATAAAGGTAATGCTAAGCCCTTGGCTAAAATAAACCCTGCCAAAGTACCTCAGGATCAGGCAAAACCCGGCAAAACGCATTCTGATAATCTGCCAAATGCAGAGATTCAGTCTGTACCAATTAACGATCGTACTTATATTGTCCTGGGTATTGCGATTTTAATCCTGAGTTTGGGTACGTTCAGCTTATGGGCCGCATTTGCACCTCTGAGCAGTGCTGTTATTGCACCCGGGGAAGTTGTTGTCGACTCCTATCGAAAGTCGATTCAACACCTTGAAGGTGGTCTTGTGGATAATATTTTTGTCCGCAATGGTGATCTGGTTCAGGCAGGTGATCCGTTAATACAACTGGACCAAACTACTTGGTTAGGCGAATCAGAAAGTAATCGCAAACGTATGTTTAGTAACCTTGTTCAGCTTGAAAGGTTACGTAGTGAGCAAATGCTTACAGACGAGTTGGTTTTTAGTGACGAAGTTATTGATGCCGCCAGGAATGACAAGGATTTGGCCGATGTATTAAAGCAGAATCGCCAGCTGCACAAAGCTCGTGTTTCCGCACATCGCCAAGAGCAGCAGGCACTGAAATCACGCTCAGCACAGGCTCTTGAGCAGATTGAAGGTCTGAAAGACCAACAGGCAATTGTTAATGAGCAAATAGCATTACTTGAAAATGAGTATGAAGCTTATACAACCCTGCTGAATGAACGCTTGGGCGATGGCCAGCGAGCTCGTGAGCTTAATCGTCAGATACTTAGTTCTAAAAATGAGGCTGCTCGGTTGCAATCAGAGATTGCGCGCATTCAACTCGTCGCGGCTGAATACAATGTACAGCTCATCAATAACCGTCAAAATTACCTGAAAGATATTGGTGAACGTATTCAGTCAGCTCAAGCTGAATATTTTGATACTCAGGAGCGCTATCGGATTTCACAGGATCGGCTGAAACGAGCAACGATCCGAGCACCTGAATCAGGATATATCGTTGATCTGCAGGTACATACTATCGGTAGTGTCGTTCGTCCCGGTGAAACCCTGATGGATCTGGTCCCTGGGCAAGACAAGTTTGTGGTTGAAACGAAAGTTGCAACTAACGATATCAACAGTATTTTCCAAGGACAAAAAGCAGATATCCGATTCTCTGCATTCAATCAGCGAACGACAAAGGTTATTGATGGTGAAGTCGTTAATATTTCAGCCGACCGGCTCATTGATGAGAAAAGTGGTCAACCGTATTATTTGACTCGTATCAAAGTTACGGAAAAAGGCCTTAAGGACATGAATGAAGACATGAACCTTATCCCTGGCATGCCAGCTGAGGTTATGATCCGCAGAGAAGATCGTACGCTTTTCAGCTACCTGATAAAACCTATCGCAGACAGCTTCGCTCGAAGTTTCCGAGAGAAATAATTAGATTTGTAGAACAGAGCCTTATGTAGGCTCTGGAATTGCAAGAATATACTGCGCCTATATTAAGGCGCAGTTTGCATATTGGAGTATTTTCACCATGCTTTTACCCCTTGCCGGTAAGATACACAAAACACCAAATACGCCGACATTACACGATAATTCAAGCAGGCATTCATCCGGTATTTCTCGATACATCAATGGGGTGCTGGCCAGTACCTTAATATGCCTCACTACGTCGTCTTTCGCAGCAGAACTATCTTTTCAGGATGCCGTCAAAGCTGCTCTTGAATATGACTCTCAATATAGTGCTGCCAAAGCAACGTATGACTCAGAAAAAGAAGAGGTCGCAATATCAAGAAGCAGATTGCTACCCAGTTTAGACCTTACGGCTCGATATAGCTACGAGGACTCAAGTAACATCTACACTGATCGGGACAGTGACTATTATAACCCGGATCAGGAGCGTTCAAAGGGAGAACTGGACGATACCTATTGGAGAGTATCCTTGACTCAACCCCTGCTGGATATAGGGGCATACCGAAGCCTTCGTGCCAGTGAAGCCGCAGTTGAAGCAGCCAGATTCAGGCTGTCTGAAGCTGAACAAAGCTTGGTGTTTCGAACGACAGAACGTTATCTGGCAGTGCTCTATAACGCCCAGATGGTTTATCTGAATCGCAACATTCATGAAGCGCTTTCATTGAAATACCAGCAAGCCGAGCGCCGGGCAAGCCTTGGAGTCGGCGATGAGTTGGAGTTGCTTGAACTGGAAGCTCGTCGAGATCTGGCTCAGACAGACTACCTGAAAGCCAAAAGTGATCTTGAAGATGAGCAAAAGAAACTCAGAATCATCACAGGACAGGACTTCACCCCCTCAGAGATTTGGGTAGCTCAGGCGCATACTATTGACCTACCGGTTATGACTGAGTCTGAAGAGGATATTCTTGCATCAGCTACCAATAACAAACTATACCAGGAAAGTCTCGCTAACCTTAAACAGACATCCTTGATGGAGAGTGCAAACAGGGCTGGGTACTACCCAACGCTATCCCTTAGTCTGGATTATAGCGAGCGCGATTCTGACGATCCTTTCAGGGAAAGCGAAGCCTTTACAGCTGCAGTCAATTTAAACCTCAATCTGTATGGCGGGGGTAAGACCAGTGCCTATATTCGCCAAGCAACAGCGAGGGTAAATGCTCAGAAGGCTAAAAAAGATGGTGTACTTGCTGACTCTGAACAAAAAATTAGCCTTGCCTATGCCCGTAAGAAAAACCTGGAAGAAAGACTGATCGCCCTAAAAAGATCGATTCAATCCAGTGAACGCTATCTCCAGGCTGCTGAGAGAGGCAGAGATTTGGATCTACGCAGTCAAATAGATGTATTGGATGCCCGCACTCAAACTTTAGATGTTAAGTTAAGACTGGCTGAAGCTCTGAATGAGTATTTACTGGCAGATCTGCAACTTCAATATCAATCAGGTCAACTTAACAGAAGTTATGTAGAGTTTTATGACACTCTCTTTGCGACCAATGGTAATTAAAATCACTTAGCAGCCAATTCTGATTGCAACACCTAATCCAATATCGGATAAGGTGTTGTTATGACCTAAAAAACTCAACATATAGGAGCGTGCTACTATTCAAATTGGCTTGCTCAACAACCTCAGCCTGCGAAGTATTCGCTCGTCTCATTGATCGAAGCCTATCCACCATCAGTCAAGAGATTCGTCGGAATCAGCTCTATGATGAGAGATATGTAGGGCAAAAAGCCCAGATTAACCGCTTGGCTCGAAGAGCCGCATCCCGACCCGTTAAAAAAATAGATCAGGGTAATGAACTACTTAAACTCGTAGTCTTAATGTTGCGTCATAAGTTCTCACTACAACAGCTTGTAGATAATCTAAGACGTATGACGTTACTCGGATTATGTTTGTCGAGAGACAATTTACAACACAATCTAAGCACTGCCTGTCGGTGAGCTGCGCAAAGAGCTGATTCATTGTTTATGGCAAGGCAAAACGACCCTGAAGGCGTTGATTGCAGAGGTCAGATCCCTGACATGGTCAGCATCCTTCTTCGGCTTCCAGAGCTTGAAGATCGCCTGATGTCGGTTCACTGGAAAGGCGATCTCATCAAGGGTAAAAAATGCATCTGCTGTCGGAGCACCGGTTGAATGAACCAGCGGTTATCTCATAGAGATCAAAACGAACAACGCAGCAGCCACACCTGCTGTTGAAAGCTTCAGCGCCGCCTTAAATGGAAGACCCTGATACTAACGGGCTCCAAACCCTGTAATGACTGTTCTGATCGTCTTGAAAAAGATGAGAACATCCAACCAGATGGAAAAGTGTTTGATGTAATAAAAATCGTATTGGAGTTTCTTTTCTGCACCTTTGAGATCAGCAGTATACCCCTGATTGACCTGCGCCCAGCCCGATATCCCAGGCCTGACGACATGACGATAGGAAAAAAATGGGATCATGTCTTCATACCATTCTGCTAACTCTTTTGACTCAGGCCTAGGCCCAATGAAGCTCATTTCCCCTTTCAGGACATTCAGAAGCTGAGGTAATTCATCAATTCTATATTTCCTGATTATCTTACCAATACGTGTAATTCTAGGGTCATCATTTTCTTCAGTATAACTATCTCCAATTATATTGACATGCATACTACGGAACTTATACACCCTAAATAATTCGCCCCTGTATCCGACTCTTTCCTGTATAAATAAAATTGGGCCCGATGAGTCAAACTTGATAAGAATAGTTGTAATTAAAAAAACAGGCATTAAAAATGGGATAAATATAAAAAATAGCAACAAGTCAACTAACCGTTTAATAATGCTATAGATTGGAGAAGGTGTTAACGTCCCAATATCATTTTCAGCCATATGTTCAATACGTACTCGCCCCGTTGCCATCTCTTCAACTTTTCTGAAGTGAAAAACGGGTATATCAGCTAATGAACACCTTGCCAAAAACCTCTCCCATTCAGCAGGTATATCATCTGAGTGTAGATCAGCGACAATAGCATCATAACGCCGATCATTCAGATCAGGTTTATCAAGAACGTGTAATTTCAGATCAGGGTTTTCAATTATGCTATTGACTCTACCTAGAGGCACTAAAGCAAGCTTAGGTACTCTAATTTTTTTACGAATATAAAAAGCAGTAACTGACCAAATATTTGCAAAAACATAAGATATTAAAAGAGACTGCCTAACATACTCAATCCTGAGATAAGACAGTATGGCAACCATCATCAGCCAAACAATTGCTATCAACGGTAGTATGTAAACAACATTTTGCTGGGCACCTGGAAAATGACGTATCTGCCGTATTATAAAAAATGAAAGACAGAAACAAAAAACCGAAGCCAGCGAGGTATTTAAGTATAAAAGTTGATTTTGCACACTTTCTTTCCCAAGCAAAAAATATTGCATCAAGGGCAAAAAAGAAACAAAAGAGACACCAAGTAGAAACTGAAAAATGCTGCTAAACAGTATTCTTTCATGCAAAAGAGAGTGACGACGTTGAAATCTATTTCTCACCTTAAAACCTTATTAAGCCCAAGAAAAACACAGCATACTAATAAAAACCTAAAACAATCATCACAAGAAAATAAAATCTATCACGATAACGTCTTCTAAGTTTTAAAATATTAAAAACCAAGAAAAACCTACTATTAAAATTTGATATCATTTCAGGCTTCAATATTCTTGCTAAGCTAATTACCTGATCTCTATACCAGCCACTCCGAACCATGGCAACTCTCTTTCTATAAGCTGCCACATTAACATTTGCCCCAACTTGATTTGATTCATGTTGTCTGTAATACAGACCGGCGTTGCTATCAATATACCACTGATAACCTTCATTACGGCAAAATGCATAAATAAACCAATCATGAAGAAAAACAGAATTTACCTTATCTTTTTCAAGATACAGAAACTTCTGAAGGGAGCTGGCTACACGACAAGACATTATATAAGTACAACCAGGCCCAGCCGCTTCAAAAAAATGGTCATATTCAGTCTGAGGCTGCGCCTTGTCCAGGGTTTTCTTTTTACCGTCCGGCCAGAAAGCGATTACGTTTGATGAATAAGCATCATAACCATTAACTATGCTCTCCCAACCTCTAATAAGCTTATCCGGAAACCAGATATCATCCTGATCAGCTAAAGCGGTAGCATGGTAATTTTCAAGCGGGACATCACGCAATAAACGGTAGAAATTTAAACCTGCACTCCCGAATCGTTCACCAGTAGGGAGTAAAGTAATATTAGCCGTACTTAAAGCTTTCTGTCTCACCCACTCTTCAGTCCCATCGTCAGAGAAATCTACACTAATATAAAGGTGTAATTCGACTTGTTCTTGACAAAGAATGCTATCTATCTGCTTCTCAATCCAACGCATACCCCGGTATGCTGCCAATAAAACAGCTATCCTAGGTTTTTCAGGTGCCTGCATTATGCTTAAAGTTCGCTGGTAAGAGCTGTTAGCACCCTGCTAAGCTCTACCTTCCATTCAGGAACTGTAATCCCTAAGGTACTCTCAATTAGTGTACAGTCGAGAGCAGAATTAGAAGGTCTCTTCGCAGGTGTGGGATACTCAAAAGTCGAGATTCTTTTTACTAAAGGCTTCTGAGCGATCAGATTATGTGAACAGGCTTGTGCGATAATTTCTTCTGCAAAATCGTACCATGTTGTCATGGGCGAATTGCAAAAATGATATGTACCCCAAGGAAGATCACCTGAGACAAAGAATTTCTGTGCAAAGTACCATAGAACACTTGCAATACTTCTTGCACTGGTAGGGCATCCATACTGATCAGAAACAACAGCTAGCTGATCCCGCTCATTTGCAAGACGTATCATAGTTTTTACAAAATTGTGACCTTCAGCACCAAAAACCCAACTTGTGCGCAGGGTGATATGCTTTACAGAAGCATCTCTAAGTAATTGCTCTCCCGCCAACTTACTGGCCCCATAAACTCCTGTTGGGCCGACAGGATCAGATTCTTTGTATGATGTTTGATTATCACCATCAAATACATAGTCAGTTGATATATGAAATAGTGGGATACTGTGCAACTGACAGGCACCTGCCAAATTTTTAACCCCGAACTCATTCACTGCATATGCATGCTCAATCTCACTTTCGGCTTTATCGACAGCGGTGAAGGCTGCCGCATTGATCACAAGATCCGGAGACTGCTCATTTATGATCTGCTCTACCCGCTCTGTATTAGTGACATCCAATTCACTTGAGCTATAACCCACAACTTCTAAGTCAGCAGGGGCCAGTTTCAGAATCTCTTTACCAACTTGCCCAGATGCACCAGTAACCAGAACCTTAACCATGCAAATCTTTTAACCCCGGATAGGCTTTATCTTTTTCTGACAGCTGAACATCAGTCAGCGGCCACTGGATACGCAGAATAGGGCAATTCCAAGCAATGCCACCCTCATCGCTAGGGTCGTAGTAATCCGTACACTTATAAATAAAATCTGCTTCGTTACTCAGCACGACAAAGCCATGTGCGTAACCTGGTGGAATCCAAAGCTGGCGATGATTATCTTCGCTTAGCTCAACGCCTACATACTGACCATAAGTTGGCGATGCCGGATCGATATCTGCCGCCACATCAAATACGGCTCCACTAACCACACTAACTAATTTTCCCTGAGATTTGGTTTTTTGAAAATGTAGTCCACGCAATACCCCTTTGCAGGAGCGAGAGTGGTTATCCTGAACAAAGTCAAGGTCAATGCCTGCCATCTCGGCATAACGCTGAGCACTGAAGGTTTCCTTAAAGAAGCCGCGGTGATCACCAAACACTTTTGGCTCAATGATCTTGACTCCTTCCAGAGCAGTATTAATAACTTTCATCTCTTTCAGCCTTGTAAAACCAGTTAAAACTTTTCATCCCGGGCAAGCTTTAGCAAATACTGGCCATATCCCGTTTTTGACAGCAATTCGCCCTGCACCTGTATTTGCTCTTGTGTTAACCAGCCATTCCGATAGGCAATCTCCTCCAGACAGGCGATTTTAAGCCCCTGTCGATGCTCTACTGTCTGCACAAACATTCCTGCCTCCAAGAGACTTTCATGAGTGCCTGTATCTAACCAAGCAAAACCACGGCCGAGTAGCTCAACATTCAGATCCCCACGTTCAAGGTAAGCCTGATTAACCGTAGTAATTTCTAATTCACCACGATCCGAAGGCTTAACATTCTTAGCGATCTCAACGACATCATTATCGTAAAAGTAAAGGCCGGTTACGGCATAATTAGACTTTGGCTCCAACGGTTTTTCTTCGATCGACAACACCTTACCATTTTCATCAAAATCAACGACCCCAAAACGTTCAGGATCATTAACTAAATAACCGAATACCGTCGCCCCATGTTCACAATTAGCAGCCGCTTGCAACTGACGACTAAAGCTTTGCCCGTAGAAAATATTATCTCCCAGAACCAAGCAAACACTGTCATCACCAATAAAGTCTTCACCAATAATGAAGGCTTGAGCTAAGCCATCTGGAGAGGGTTGTTCCGCATAGCTCAGGTCAATGCCATAATCTGATCCATCACCCAGCAGTTTCTCATAGTTTGGAAGATCTTCCGGTGTTGAGATAACAAGGATTTCACGTATACCTGCCAGCATAAGCACCGACAAGGGATAGAAAATCATTGGCTTGTCATAGATCGGCAACAGTTGTTTGGAAACACCTTTAGTAATCGGATACAAACGTGTACCCGAACCACCGGCTAAAATAATACCTTTCATGCACTTGCTCCCAGGCGCCCTAACTGATACTCGCCACTTAATACACGCTGCCACCACTCTGGATTATCCAGATACCACTGAACTGTTTTACGGATGCCGGATTCAAATGTCTCTTCGGGAACCCAGCCTAACTCGCGCTGAATTTTACTGGCATCAATAGCATAACGGACATCATGTCCAGGGCGATCTTTAACGAAAGTAATCAGGTCTCGATAATGAGCAATCGGTTCCGCTGAAACCCATTTAGCATGCGGATAATCACCTGGTGGAACCATCTCCTGTAGCAGATCACAGATTGTTTCTACCACCTCCAGATTACGCTTTTCGTTATGACCACCAATGTTGTAAGTCTCTGCAACTTTGCCCTCTGTAGCGACCTTAACCAGAGCCCGTGCATGATCTTCGACATAAAGCCAGTCACGAACCTGATTGCCATCACCATAAACTGGCAACGCTTTGCCAGATAAAGCATTTAGAATCATATGCGGTATTAGTTTTTCAGGAAAATGGCAAGGCCCGTAGTTGTTAGAACAGTTAGTCACCAGCGTTGGCAGACCGTAGGTACGCTGCCAAGCACGAACAAGATGATCGGAACTGGCTTTAGAAGCGGAATAGGGAGAGCTTGGCGCATAGGAAGTTGTTTCGAGGAACAGATCCTCCGTGCCTTCTAAGTCACCATAAACTTCATCTGTGGATATATGATGAAAGCGGAAAGCAGACTTATCAGACTCATTTAAGACACTCCAATAACGACGCGCAGCCTCTAAGAGTGTATAGGTACCAACAATGTTGGTTTCGATAAAGTCTGAAGGCCCATCAATTGAACGGTCCACATGACTTTCGGCGGCCAAGTGCATCACATGAGTCGGTTTAAACTCATTAAAAATATGATCCAGAGCCTCAGCATCACAGATATCAGCCCGGTAAAAGCTGTAACGACTGGAATCCAGAACCTCATTCAGAGATTCTAAATTGCCAGCATAAGTTAACTTGTCAACATTTGCCACTTCATACTGGGTGCCTAAAAGGATGTGGCGAATCACAGCGGAGCCAATGAAACCAGCTCCACCGGTAACCAAAATTTTCATTTAAATGTACTCAAAACTATAGAAGATATATAAAAGGAAACAGAAGATAACTTTGGCTTTAAACACCAATTCCTATCAGCGAACCATACCAGAATGCTACCGGCATGGCAGCAGATTTGGTTCAATAAAAACAAACCCTCCCCTGCTATATTCACAATTGCATCAACACCACGGCTACTGCAATGGCAATCACCCAAAGTACTGCACTTCTACGCAGTAGCGCTTCAAGATCCTGAAGCTGCTCATCTTTATGGGCATTATCCTGTGCGCCCTGAAGCACTTCTTTGGCACTGTCTTCCACTTTTTCGCCGAGGGCCCCTAGAGCAAAACGGGTGAGCAGAATTTCATGGGAAAGCTTTTGATTAAACAGGCAGGTTAGCCACTGCTGGCTACAGTGAACAAAATGGCCGGTGAGCATAAAACTTAAACCCATCAGCTTTGCCGGTAGCCATTCCAGCAGATATTGCACACTTCGAATCTTATTAACGCCTTTTGCAATGACCATTGTTGCAGGGGCGCTCTGCCCACCTTCTTCTGGTGTTTTCTCGCAGAACAGAATCATCAGTCTTGCCAACAAGGCGCCTTCTGCGCCCAGCAACATAAACCAGAAGGTGACCAGAAAGAAATCCTGAAAGCTAATGCCAACCAAACGGGAAAATACACGTTGATAAAGCTGTTTTTCATCTTTGATTGTTTCGTCCGGGAGCACTTCAGCCGCATACTGATATGCGCCCTGCAGGTCTTTCTGACGCCAGGCGATCTGGAAACGGGTCAGCCAGTAAGCACTCTCTTTGCGACCCAGACTATAAAGAAGGACCAGAATTGAGACGGCAAATGCCGGCAAGCCCCAGATAACATCATCCAGAACTGCCATCAGAATGCTCAGGGAAGCAACTGGGAGTACCACAGAAACAACAAAAACCCCGGTTCCGGCAAACCACCGGCTTGGCTTAATTCCTGAGGATGTCTCTATCTGTTCAGTGTCATCCGGATCATAGAGATGGGGGGCACTCGGTTTGAATAGCTTACCCGCCCAGCATTTCAGGGAAAGAAACCAGCGGTCATGACGCCTTCCGGGCAGCAGGCCGAGCAAACTGCGCAACATCAGAACAATAATTAAAACGACAAATTCCATGAGCAAACCTCGTCTGTCTTACCTTTTGGATCTAACTGGGTGCTTTTAATCGGTAACCCGGCCAAATGAGATCCTGAAAAATGGTTACAATAGAGATCGGTAACGATCCCAGTCAAAAGCCTCGCCTGGGTCTGTCTTACGACCCGGTGCAATATCGCGATGGCCTGTAATTCGGTCACAGGTTATTTTGGGGTACAGCTGCTGAATATCACAAGTCAGTCGCGCCAGAGCCAAATACTGTTCATCGGTATAGGGACAGATATCAGTGCCTTCCAGTTCAATACCGATAGAGAAATCGTTGCACTCCACACGCCCCTGAAAGACTGAACAACCTGCATGCCAGGCTCTTTGATTCAGCGGAACAAACTGGACCACAGAACCATCACGCCGAACGAGCAGATGTGCCGAAACCTCAACCCCTTCTATCTCTTTAAAAAAGGGGTGCAGGGAATGGTCCAGACAGTTAGTGAAAAAACGCTCGATACAATCACCACCAAATTGCCCCGGCGGCAGACTAATGTTGTGAATAACCAACAGATCCACATCACACTCATTCGGACGGTGATTGAAGTTAGGTGAAGGCCTGCGACTAACGCCCTTCAACCAAACGTCCTGTTTTGCCTGACAAACTTTCTGACTTTTACTATCGGTAGACTGAGACACTACCCGCTCAACATTGTGCATTGCGACATTCTGCTTCATTTTACATTGTCACAGTCTACCCTATCTTACTCATGCTAGCTTTATTGATCCGCGACCGTTAAAAATACCCAGACTATTGATCAAAACAGTTATGAGCAGTCGCTGCTTTTGTGGGCATTTGTCTTTATAATGCCCGCTGCATTTTATCCATTGGTGACCGAGGTTGTTTATGTCTGCGCATCCCCAGCTAGAAACCATGCCACAGCTGCTGGTTGAGAGTATCCCTGAACAAGTTGCCGGGGCAATTGCCGAGGATGTAGGCGGTGGTGATATTACCGCGATGCTGATCCCTTCTGAGCGTCAGGCCCGAGCCCGCGTCATCACCCGTGATGATGCCATCCTGTGCGGAACCGCCTGGGTGGATGAAGTTTTCCGTCAGATTGACCCTGAAGTCAAAGTGATCTGGCAGGCCAAAGATGGCGACCGCGTGACCCGCAATCAGGTACTGTTTTATCTGGAAGGCTCTGCCCGCTCTCTGCTGACCGGCGAGCGTTGTGCGCTCAACTTTGTTCAGTCCCTGTCCGGCACGGCAACACGCTGCCAGCAATATGCTGATCTGGTATCCGACACTAAGGTTCAGCTGCTGGATACCCGTAAAACCATTCCGGGCCTGCGTCTGGCGCAGAAATATGCCGTCACCTGTGGCGGTTGCTACAACCACCGTATCGGTCTGTATGATGCGTTCCTGATCAAAGAGAACCACATCTCAGCCTGTGGCTCCATTGCAGCGTCTGTGGAACGCGCCCACGAAGTCGCGCCCGGTAAACCGGTCGAAGTGGAAGTTGAAAGTCTGGATGAATTGGATGAAGCCCTGAATGCAGGTGCTGATATCATCATGATCGACAACTTCTCGCTGGAGACGATGCGTGAAGCCGTTAAGATCGCCAATGGCCGCGCTAAGCTGGAAGCCTCCGGCGGTGTTACCGATGAAACCCTGCTCGATATCGCCCTGACCGGTGTGGACTACATCTCTATTGGTGCGCTGACCAAAGACTGCAAAGCCGTCGATCTTTCAATGCGTCTGGTAGAGATCTGATTAAGCTCTATCAGCACGAAATATCCTGATACACAAAAGCCGCGCTTTAATCCTTCATAAGAAGGCTAAAGCGCGGCTTTTTTCGTTCTGCTGATTTGACCGCAAGATAAACGGTCAGGTGCTTAACGGCTATAGGAAGCTAACGCAGTACCCGCCGCCATAAACATGCCACCAAAGACACGATTCTGGGACTTCTGATGCTTAGGGTCTTTGAACCAGAGACTCAACTTAGACGCAAGGGAGGCATAACCCACCATCACCAGAATATCGACGATGATCAGAGTCGTACCCATAATCAGAAACTGCGGCAGCTGCGGGGCATCCGCCACGATAAATTGCGGAAATAAAGCCACCAGAAAGATCGTTGCTTTCGGGTTGATCAGATTTACAAAAGCTGCCTGCCAGAAACGACGACGGCCACTTTCCACCTGCTGCTCCTGTTGAGCGTCCAGCGAAAGGGGCGCTTCACGCCACTTCTGATACCCCAGCCAAACCAGATAAGCAGCGCCAAGCCATTTCACCAGTCCAAAGGCCACCTCTGATGACGCCAAAAGCGCACCAAGGCCCACGCCAACGATAATGACCTGAGCGCCATAACCCACCTGAAGCCCCAATATGGCTGGCATACTTTTACGCACGCCATAACGCAGGCCGTTACTCATAGTATTCACAGCGCCCGCACCGGGAGAGATGCTGATCAGAACAGAGGCCAGCAGAAATGCCAGAAAAAGTTCGAAGCTCATCGTGTCATACCTTTAATATCAGGACTCGGCCATTGTTTCGGTGTCTTCCAGCGTTGCCAGATAGGCCGCAGCGTCTTCCAGCTGATGTTCGTTAAACACCTTAATACCGGCTTCTTCCAGTGCCGCAGCTGTTACGCCCTGACCATCACGTAACTCTTTGCTGAACTCACCACTGTAAATCTGTTGGTTACCGCAGGAAGGGCTGTTCGCTTTCAGAATTGCCACCGCCACTTCTTCCTTCAGCGCCAGCTCCTGTGTTTTGCGGGCACCACGTACGAAGTATTGGCTCACATTGTGTCCCTGACGAGTAATCACTTTGCCTTCTTCATGGAAAATATCTTTACCATCAAAGCCTGGCTGAATTTCGGCCGCAGGGCGGGGAACCAGAAGACCGCCAAGGGTTTCAGGACAGACAGAGACCAGACGCTCTTCCTGCTGCCATTGTTCCAGAACAGGGTGAGCAACCGGACGCGAGGAGCCGTCATAACGCACACGCTCGCCAAGCAGACAGGCACTAACAAGTACTTTATTGCGGATCATTTTTTCTTCCAGCTTCTAAAAAAAGCAGTCTATCAGGCTTTATCTGGATGGGGAACCCAGATAAAAAGCACGAAGGATGCGCCATTAGCAGTAGAAAACAGCCCTTCTTTTCATATTATCGACAGCAATCAATCCCCAGAAAGAAAGTAACCAGCAGAAGGCAAAAACCCGGATCGCCTGAAGAAAGCGATCCGGGTTCTGAATATTCAGGTCTTTTACTCAAGATCAGATCTCGATCTGGGAGAAACCCGCAACCTGAGGATGATCTCCTGTGATCATACCTTCCGTTCTTACCAACTGAACGGTCTGAAAACCTGCGGCCTTTGCTGCATCCAGCTCTTCAACCACATCAGACAGAAACAGCAACTGCTCTGCCGGTAGACCGATCCGGGACTGAATATTCTGATAGGAAGCCTGTTCGCGTTTGCCGCCAACCTTGGTATCAAAGTAGCCTTCAAACCAGGGGGTCAGATCACCAAAGTCGCTGTAACCAAACAGCAGCTTCTGCGCATAAACAGAACCGGACGAGTAGATAAAAAGACGTACCCGCTCTTTCCACACTTTCAGAGACTCATAGGCATCGGGATAAACATGGCCGGTATAATCTGCGGAGCTGTAACCCGCTTCCCAAACCAACCCCTGCAGTGCTTTCAGTGGCGTGATCTTCTTATCACCTGCGATCCATTGCAGTAGCTGAGCAATAATCGCTTCAACATCGGCATGGGGTTGAGCCATCTCCTGACGAGCGGCCTCCAGCTGCTCTGCCACCTCAGGCTTTTCGGCATTCTGGCGGACAAACTCCGGCAGGTGCTCTTTCGCATACGGGAAAAGTACCTGATGGACAAAGTCGATAGAGCCAGTGGTGCCTTCAATATCGGTAATAATTGCTTTAACGTCTTCGAAACGAATCTGCTGCTCTGCTGCTAAACTCATCAGAACTGACCTGCCAGATCTTCAAAGCGCGGGAAGCCATCGGCAATTTTGTCACCACTGTATTGGGCGACCCAGCCTTCAGGATTCGTGAACAGGCGGATACAGGTAAAGTCCGGCGCATCGCCCATATCAAACCAGTGCTTGGTGCCTGCCGGTACAGAGATCAGATCCTCTTTGCTGCAACCCACAACGGCCACTTTATCGCCCAGGTGCATATAGAAGAGTCCCTGACCACGAACAAAGAAACGCACTTCATCTTCGCTATGGATATGCTCAGAAAGGAATTTCTCACGCAGCGCTGCTTTATCGGGATGATCCGGTGACAGACTGATTACATCTGCGGTCTGAAAACCATTTTCTGCTTTCAGACGAGCCACTTCCTCAGCGTAAGCTGCCAGAATCGCATCCTGATCCGCATCTTCACCAAGCGGCTGCTCCGCCTGCCAGCGTTCAAAGCGAACACCCTGTTCAGCCAGAAATGCCTGAATCTGATCACCATCTGTCAGTGATAACTCTGCCGCCTGCGGCTTATCTGCCGCCTGCGGCTTATCTGCCGCATAAAGATTAAGAAAGCTCATAGATCATTACCTTAGTGTTAATTGTCGATCGACCGTGAAAGAAGACGTCTAACGCAGTGACAGCGCCTTCAGCTCACAGGCCATCAGAAATTCCATCGCTTCGATATGGCGCAGGGTATCCGCCATGGTCGCGCCCCATGTATACAATCCGTGACCACGAATCAGGTATGCCGGTGTATTCGGGTGCTGCTGCAGATAGGCCAGAGATTCCTCTGATAGTGCATCAATATCCTGTGTGTTTTCAAAAATCGGGATACGCAATTCACCCTCATGGGTATCGATCCCCGGAAATGCTTTCTGCAGTTCGTAATCACGCAATACCAATTCGCTCTTTCCAGCAAGGGCACGACTCAGAACCGTTGCTGCGACAGAGTGCGTATGCAGTACCGCGCCAATATCATCCCGCCAATCGTAGAGCACGCAATGCAGCAGCGTTTCTGCCGATGACTTCAATGTCGACTGCACCGGATTCCCCTGCAGATCGACCACCATAATATCACCCGCCTGAAGACGACCTTTATGCTTACCGGATACTGTAATTGCCAGATGCTCGCCATCAATGCGCGCCGAGTAATTACTGCTGGTCGCCGGAGACCACCCCTCAGCAAACAGAAACTGCCCCGCTTCTATCACGTCCTGAGCCTTAACGGCATAAGTTGCCAGATCGACCACGCTATATCCTCTCTGAAGACGTCCCATGACAAGGGTTTTGCCAACACTTGCGGACTGATGTAAGTTGAGCGCATTTTCGCACAACACCGTGCGCAGACAAGGCTTTTTCAGCATTGCTGCGCCGTTTTCTACCCGATGAATCCCAGAGCAACCATCGATATGCAGCCGTCGCCTCAAGAGCCCGAAAACACTACTCTAGCGTCTTTTAACCTGCCCGCTATCGGAGTCGTGCATTCCTGCTATAAAGAGAAGTTTGGAATCCCCCGTCAACCGGGGCTTGCTCCGGCATCAAGCGGAATCATCCGACTCCTGCCCCCCTACAACCTGCCGGATGCGGTTCGTGGGCTGGAAGTAAACAGTCATATCTGGGTGCAGTTTGTTTTTCATCAGTGCCTCCGGGATGAGTGGAAGCCTACGGTACGGCCACCCCGCCTGGGCGGTAATGAACGCCTTGGGGTGTTTGCCACCCGCGCCACCTTCAGACCAAACCCATTGGGTCTATCCGTTGTTAAGCTGGAAAAGGTGGAGATCAGAGGTAAAGAGGTACTTATCCACATCAGCGGACTGGATCTGGTGGAAGGTACACCGGTTCTGGATATCAAGCCCTATATTCCCTATGTGGATAAAGTAGAAGATGCCAAGAGTGCCTTTGCACCGGAAGCACCCGTTGCCCACACAGTAAAATGGCTGCCGCAGGCTGAATCAGCCCTTGAGCGTTATCAGCAACAACATACGGATCATTTTGAGGGATTCAAAGCGCTGATCGAACAGGTTCTGCAACAGGATCCGAGACCCGCCTACCGGCATGGTAAGTCGGAAGAGAAGGTTTATGGCGTTCGGTTATTTGAAGCTGATATCAGGTTTCAGGTTCAGAAGAGAGATAATACCCAGCTGATGGTATGGGTGGTCGATATTGAATTCTGACGGGCTAAAGCCCGACCTACATCTCTCCCTGTTATCTGTGGGACGTCATTTTTCAGACAAAAAAATACCCGCCTAAAAGAGGCGGGTATTTAGAAAACTGAACAGTAGCGATTAAACTACAGTAACGTTCTCTGCCTGAGGACCTTTCTGGCCTTGAGTTACTTCGGAATGTTTAGCCCTGCTGACCTTCCGGAGTTAGCAACAGACAAATCGCAGACAAAAAAATACCCGCCTACAAGAGGCGGGTATTTAGAAAACTGAACAGTAGCAATTAAACTACAGTAACGTTCTCTGCCTGAGGACCTTTCTGGCCTTGAGTTACTTCAAAAGTAACCTGCTGACCTTCCTCAAGGCTACGACGGCCAGTACCGTTGATAGCGCGGAAATGTACGAATACATCGCTGTCGCCTTCACGAGAAATAAAGCCAAAACCTTTTTCGTCGTTAAACCATTTAACGGTACCAGTAATTAAACCTGACATAACGTCCTCTTTACTCTTGCTAGCGCCCGGGCTCACCGGGAAAAAAATCTTACATGGTTCATCCAAAGGACGTTCCATCATTGCCACTGCAACCCGTGCTGCAGTATCTCTATTAGAGCATGACTTTATGGCTTTACAACTACTTTTTGCAGTTTTTATAAAAAAAATTTAAGCAGCAAAATACGGGCCGTTACACATTCCTACGCGAAGATTAACGAATGTCGAATAATTTTCCGTTAAAATAGCATCTAATAGATTTTTTAAAGTAAAAGGTGCTTGTTTTGAGTTGGTTTTTATTTACCTGCAAGCCACGGGAAGATGACAGAGCAGAGCTTAACCTTAAAAATCAAGGTTATACCTGTTATCGACCGATGATTCAGGTGCAAAAGAAGCGCAAGGGTAAACAAATTATCGTGGAGGAAAGCCTATTCCCCCGTTACATTTTTGTTCAGCTTGCCGATGGCATCGGTAACTGGCGGTCCCTGTTATCCACACGTGGAATTGCTGGCGTGGTACGTTTCGGGGAACAGCCTACTGTTATACCTCAGGCAATGATCGATGAGATCAAAGCCAATGAAACTCATCTAAACCAAAGCGACACTCCTCTTCAAGGCCTTAGAATCGGCGATAAAATACGCATCACAAGCGGCCCCTTTGAGTTTCTCGAGGCGATTTATCAGCAGAATAAAGGCGAAGACCGGGTACTGGTACTGCTGAACATTCTGCAGCAGCCACAACTGATTGAGCTGGCATCAAGCCAGATTGATAAAGCAGACTAGACGATAGGCATTCCATATAACCTTTGGAATAAATTCTGATATATCAAACAGTTTGCACGTTTTAACACTGGCGAATCTGATTTAGCTTTTGTACAATTCCGGCCACTTAAGTTTTACGGATTGAGCTTTCAAGGCCAATCAAAACTTAAAGGGCCTGTAGCTCAGTTGGTTAGAGCACACGACTCATAATCGTTAGGTCCTCGGTTCAAGTCCGAGCAGGCCCACCATTGAATACCGAAACCCGGCAGTCACCCTGCCGGGTTTTTTATTGCCTGTTATTTCTCTATCGTGCTTCTCAACGGGCGCATTCCAGCCCTCACTTCTGTTTGACAATGGGATATACAAATATTAGAACATACTTATTCTATCCTGATTCCATTAACGGATGGCTTACCGTCATATTTTAAAAGGACAAACTTATGTCAGAACATCGCGCTCAGCTAAACTGGTCACGTAAAACACACCCTCAAGACGATTCTACATTTTGCCGCAATCATACTCTGACGCTGAATGGCGGCCAGTCAGTTAATGCTTCATCCGCAGCAAGCTTTATGGGTGATGACCAGTGTGCCGATCCGGAACAGATGTTAGTAGCAGCAGTATCCAGCTGCCATATGCTGACTTTCCTAGCCATCGCTGATATCAAGGGATTTAAAGTCGAAAGCTATCAGGACGATGCTGTTGGTTTTCTGACCAAGGCAGAACGGGGGAAAGTTGTCAGCCGTATCGAACTGAAGCCGACCATCGTTTTCGGAGGTGATAAGCAGCCCACAGAAGCTGAGCTGGATCGTCTGCACGAAGGGGCGCACAAAAACTGCTTTATTGCGAACTCCATTAAAGCGGAAGTAGAAGTGATCAAATAAATGCAGATGCCATGCATTAACGCGTTGGCGAGCTGCCTTGAGGGGTTAAAAACTGCCCCTCAAGCCGCACCGGGTAAAGGGTGTAAGTGCGAAAGAAATCCTCTAGCTGAAAATTACGCAGCAAAATCTCACTGTACCGAATCTTACGATTTCGGGTGAGACTGAATCCTTTATAAGCCAGTAAGGTAAGGCACTCGGGACATACCGTTAAACTTCTGCGTTTGCTCTCTGCATCGGGGACAGGAAAAGGAGAGGTAAGACAGGTCGTTGCGATTAGCGCCTCTTTATGGCGACTCTGTAAAACACTGCAGCCTGCGACATGAAAGTGTTCTTTTTCTCGCCTGCGAGTCAACTTCCCATCACCTGGCAGCCTGCCGCTTTCTTCAGCAAAAAATACAACAACACGACCATTTTTAACGGCCAGCGTCTGATCCGGTAATATCCGGATGCTGTCATAAGAGGTCTTTACCCCTTTATTCTCCAGCTGAGATCTTTCCTGACCTGTCAGGTGCTTTCCGGCATCAAACAGCACAAAGTGTCCAGGTCTGCGGGCATTCATCTGACGACGAAGCGACAGCATACCTTCATCTTGATTAAAGTCCGGTAACTTCATCGCCCAGCCTGAGCCTCTTCGTTCAGCACATCTTTCAGGATCTCACGGATACGGGAGTCGGCATCAGTTCTCAAACGAAACTCAACCCGACGGGAACGCTCACTGTTCTCTTTTCCATCCGAAGTGATAACTAACTTCGAAGAGGACAAACCATTAGCTGTCAGATGACCTTTCAGCCAATCTTTTTGGTACTCCACTTCCGGCAGTGATAGCACAAACCCCAAAGCGGAACGGGTCCTGGCCTGGGATAAGCCCATATTGTTGATATAGGCTTCATCCTGACTTCGGGCATTAGTCCAGTCACTTGAAGTATGCCCTTCAATACGCACCTCGGAAATATCGTGTCGATATTTTTCTGAGGTGATAATGCGTGTATATCGTGGAAAAAAATCGGCCAGAATGGATTCAAACTCAGGCTGCAGTGTCGACTTACCCAGATCAAACATCACATCTGTATTGTAAAACTGAAAACTCAGATCCTCTGCTTTCAGCTCTGCTCCCCATCGTGGTAAATCGTCTTTAAATTCCTGATAAAGATCCTGGTACAGCTGCTCCCTGAGATCCTGGTACAGCAGAGCGACCTGCTTGATTTTCTCTGTCTCTCGCTCAAGGATCACCATATAAGCAACCGCGACTAAAAGAAACACCATCATAAGACCTGCCATCAAATCACTGACAGCAACCCAATGCGCCCCCTCTTCCGCTGTCAGGTTTTCCTCTTCGTTCTGCTGCTGGTCCAGTCGGTTCACTTCAGATTCCTTCCTGCTCTGGCAGCACGCCGCCCTGGCCTGAGAGGCGTATTCTGCTCAGCCTCTTCAGGCTGAGATTTATGCTCAGGTGACACAGGAATAACCGACTCCTCAGGAGCGCCACATGCCCCCTTGGAAGATTCAGCGGCAGCGTCATGGTCAGGCTGTTGAGAGGAAGACTCAGAAGCTAATTGAGGCGTTTCAAATTGACCTTCCAAGCCCGAATTGCCCGTAGCCGTCGCTTCTGAAGACTCGGGTTTTGCATAAGCTTTGATGTCCGCGGCCTTCTTCGCTTGGGTTTTATCCTGCGCTAATGGGGTTTTAGGTGATGATGTTGTGCTTTTTGAGGACGGTGAAGCCGGAATCTGTCCGGATAACTGCACCACCTGGCGCAGCTTTTCGGTTAGCGGTAGGTAATCACTGACAAACTTCTCAGATAGCGCAGTAAGCTGACCACCAAAAGTCTGCAGTGCGTGGGTCAGTTCCTGCTCCATAGCATTATCCATACGCACCAGCTGCTGTTCATTTCTATCCAGCATCTGGACCAGAATATCATTATGTCGGCTATTGACCTGTTCCATATCCGTAACCAGTTGCTTATTCACAGTAATTACGGTTTTCTCAATCGTGGATGAGGTGTTTGTCAGTAGTTCATTCATCTGCCGATGGCTTTCACGGATTCCATTAGCCAATTCATCAGTCAGAGTCATAATCCGCCCCTCAAGGGCAGGCAAACCGTCAGAAGCTTTACTCACCAGACTCGCCAGACTATCCAGATAGCTGCCTAAGGAATCCGATTGCTGCTGCAGACCTGTCATCACATCACCCAACTTCTCGGAGACTTCATTAAAGGCCTGAGTATGCTGCACCATGGTCTGATAAGCTTCGGTGGCCTTATCCAGCACATCGCCATTGGCTTTTTGTTGCTCCAAAAGCTTGGCAAGTTCACCTTTATAGTTTTCCTGCCACTCAACCATGCGACCAACCGCCTGATTAAGCTGGCGGAAGTTATCACCGTACTGAACGGTGATCTTGTCATTAAAGCTGGTCATCAGATCGGTAATGGCGCTGGTCAAAGCGTTACTATTCGCGGAAACCATCTCCTGCTGATATTGACTGATCACAGTTTCCAGCCGTTCCAGATGTTGTTCCAACCCCTTGGTGCCCGCCTGAATATTATCGCCAATATCCGCTAAACCAGCCTTGTTCAGCACCAGGCGAATATCCCCCAACAGCGTCGCCAGATCGTCTACAGTGGCACCGGTATAGGTTGTTTCTGTCTCGTAGTTACGCACATGTTTAATCACATGGCGTAGCTTGATACTCATTGCAGCTAACAAGCCCGCAATAGACGACCAGAAGGCCGTTTTAAGACCTTCAATCAACTGAGGGACACTACCTTCAATGTCCGTGGTATCAAAATCCATCAGGCCCAGGGCAACCCCCAGAAAAGTACCAAAGATTCCGATGCTGGTCAGAATCGACGGAGCAGCGTTAACCGTACGCAGAGAGTAAACCGGCCCATGAAAATAAAGGGTCAGCGCCATGATGATCAAAATAACGACCATAGTCAGTGGTGAAAAAGCTGCTAAGAAATCCATAACCGTCGCTTAAAATAAATGGGGGTCTATTATGGCCCTTACTTTGTTTTCTGAAAACGGGTATCGAAAAAGCAGCTTGCAGAAACCATACTAAGACTGAATCTATACTCAGCCTCTCGCTGCACTGTTTACTTACATGTACAACTTAACCTCGCTTACATTAAGACACAAAAAGAGGCTAATCCCATGCCGGGCCAAGGGTTTTTACGAGGTTATGGCATTTCAGCAATCGACTATGCTTTATATCAACAAAATAACAATTAGAGCTGAGGAATAAAGGGTGAAACCGTCTCAACTTAACACCAGCAGTGAGGACTCTCTGGTGCATTTTGTTAAGGATGACCCAAATGAATGGGGCAAAAAAAACCGCCCCTCAGCGGAGCTAAGCGCCGCCCTAAAGGCCGAAACACCACCCGCTGAAAAAGCTCATGCTGTATTTGAGCATTGCAGCGGACTGATGCACAACCTGATGAACGAGCCTGTCACTGAAACCCTTATCGAAGATACCAGCCAGCCAATTATTGAATTGGCAGAGTGCATTATCTCCGATGACAAAGTCTCCGGTAGTCTGTTACGCATCACGTCTCATGATTATTACACTTACACTCATTGCGTTAATGTTGGGATCAAATCGCTTCTGATTGCCAAGCATATCCTTAAAACTTCAGATGATAATCTGATGAAAGACCTGGGGGTCGGATTTTTTCTGCACGATATCGGTAAGTCACAGGTGGACCCCGGCATTCTGAATAAGCCCGGTAAACTATCTGATGAAGAGTTCGCCATTATGCGTAACCACCCGGAACGGGGTGCACAGCTGCTCAAACAGGCCAACTCTCTGGATGAAATCCGTAAGATTACCGTTTTACAACACCATGAGAAGATTGATGGCTCAGGCTACCCTTACGGCATTAAAGGCGACGAGTTTCATCGGTTTGGCCAGATCTGCGCCTTAGCAGATATTTACGATGCATTAACGGCAGAGCGCTCTTACAAAAAAGGTATGACTGTCTTTGAGGCGCTCAAGCTGATGAAAGAGAAGATGTCCCACCATTTTGATGAGAAAATTTTTAATAGCTTTATCCAGCTGTTTATTAAGGAATCTGCACTGGGAGGCATGACCTGATCAACATGCATACCCAAGGGCCAGACATAAAAAACCACCGCGTATACGGTGGTTTTTTTGTTCTGATCACGACCCGGCTAGCTTAGCCACCCAGGTACTTAATCATCACACCAGCAGCAACGGCCGAACCGATCACACCTGCTACGTTCGGACCCATAGCATGCATCAGCAGGAAGTTGTGCGGGTTGTACTCCAGACCCAGCTTGTTAGATACACGCGCTGCCATAGGAACTGCGGATACACCGGCTGAACCGATCAGCGGGTTGACCGGAGTCTTGGTCACTTTATTCATCAGCTTCGCCATCAGAACACCACAACCGGTACCGATACCAAAAGCCACAATACCCAGAGCCAGAATACCCAGAGTTTCAAGCGCCAGGAACTTATCAGCAATCAGTTTGGAACCGACTGACAGACCCAGGAAGATAGTCGTGATGTTAATCAGTGCATTCTGTGCAGTATCACTCAGACGATCAACAACACCAGACTCTTTCATCAGGTTACCGAAGCAGAACATACCCAGTAGCGGTGCTGCATCCGGCAGCAGAAGCGCCACCAGAACCAGCAGAGACAGTGGGAAAATGATCTTTTCTGCACGGGAAACAGTACGCAGCTGAACCATCTCGATCTTACGCTCTTCCGGAGTCGTCAGCGCACGCATAATCGGCGGCTGAATCAGAGGCACCAGGGCCATGTAAGAGTAAGACGCTACCGCAATAGCTCCCAGTAGTTCAGGAGCCAGCAGAATTGCTACGTAGATAGACGTCGGACCATCTGCACCACCGATAATACCGATAGCCGCAGCTTGCTGGATAGAGAAGTCCATCAGTCCCATAGCGGACAAACCAACCGCACCCAGTACAGTTGCGAAGATACCGAACTGAGCAGCAGCACCCAAGAACAGTGTCTTAGGGTTCGCCAGCAGAGGACCAAAGTCGGTCATCGCACCCACACCCATAAAAATCACCAGTGGAGCAATACCACTGCCAATCGCTACAGAGTAGAAACTGTACAGCATACCGTTCGAGTAACCGGCATCCTGAGCCGCCAGTTGTGCAGCAGCATAAGCGCTAGGGCCGGTTTCATGAACAAGGTGCTTCAGTGCTGCAGGGTCTGTTGTATTAACATCCAATGCCTGAGCAATTGCAGCCAGCACTTCCGGTTTAGCAAAGTGGATGGCCTGCTCAGCAGCAGACAACGCCAGTCCCGCCTCAGGAATGTTGGCCAGAAGGCCACCAAAACCGATGGGAACCAGCAGCAGAGGTTCAAAGTTCTTCACAATTGCAAGGTAAAGCAGCAGCATACAGATGACGATCATCGTCAGCTGCCCCAGCCCCATATTGTAAAGACCCGAGCCCTGCCATAAGCTCAAAAGTTGTTCCATTTGATCAACCTCGTTGTTTCAGCAGGGACTTACAGAGTCAGCAGAGTGTCGCCAACAGTAACAGCATCGCCTTCGCGAACATCGACACTACCGATAGTACCGGCACGAGGTGCACGCACTTCAGTTTCCATCTTCATCGCTTCCAGGATGATCACAACGTCACCTTCCTGAACCGCCTGACCAGGATTGACCAGTACTTTAAAGATGTTACCTGCCAGAGGCGCAGCAACAGGCTCGCCACCGGAAGCGGCTGGAGCAGGTGCGGCCGCCGCAGGAGCTGCAGCTGGCTGTACGTTAGAGATATCGCCGCCTTCAGTTACCTGAACAACGTAGTTCTGGCCGTTAACGGTGATGGTGTAAACTTCAGGTCCGGTGTTTTTGCTCACGGCTTTAGTACCTTCTTCTTCTGTTGGGACTGGCTCAAATGCGTCAGGGTTACCACGGTTTTCCAGGAACTTCAGACCAATCTGAGGGAACAATGCGTAGGTCAGAACATCATCGATTGACTCAGAAGCCAGGTTGAAACCTTTCTCTTTTGCCAGATCATTCAGTTCAGCGGTCAGTTTTTCAACTTCAGACTCCAGTAGGTCAGCCGGACGACAAGTGATCGCTTCCGCACCATCCAGAACCCGCGCCTGCAGCTCAGCATTAAAAGGAGCTGGCGCAGAGCCGTATTCACCTTTCAGAATACCCTGAGTCTCTTTGGAGATACTCTTATAACGCTCGCCAGTCAGTACGTTCAGTACTGCCTGAGTACCTACAATCTGAGAAGTTGGCGTTACCAGAGGGATATGCCCCAGATCTTCACGTACACGTGGGATCTCAGCCAGAACCTCATCAAACTTATCACCAGCACCCTGTTCACGCAGCTGGCTTTCCATATTGGTCAGCATGCCACCGGGAACCTGAGCAACCAGGATGCGGGAATCGGTGCCACGCAGAGCACCTTCAAACTTCGCGTACTTTTTACGCACCTGACGGAAGTATGCCGCAATGTCTTCCAGCAGAAGCAGATCCAGACCTGTATCGCGATCAGTTCCTTTCAGAGCTGCCACAACAGATTCAGTTGCCGTATGACCATAGGTCATCGACATGGAAGAGATTGCCGTATCAACACGGTCAATACCGGCTTCAACAGCTTTCAGAATCGTCATATCAGACAGGCCGGAAGTCGCGTGCGCATGCAGCTGTACTTCCAGATCTGTCTCAGACTTCAGGCGAGATACCAGTTCATAGGCATCGTAAGGGGTCATAATGCCGGCCATGTCTTTGATCGCGATAGAGTCTGCACCCATATCTTCGATCTCTTTGGCCAGGCTCAGCCATGCATCAAGGTTGTGCACAGGGCTGGTCGTGTAAGACAGCGTGCCCTGAGCATGCTTGCCTACCTTTTTAACCGCCTCAAGAGCGCGCTTCAGGTTACGGGGGTCGTTCATCGCATCAAATACGCGGAATACGTCCACACCGTTGGTCGCAGCACGCTCTACAAATTTATCAACCACATCGTCAGCATAATGACGGTAACCCAGTAGGTTCTGGCCACGCAGCAGCATTTGATGACGGGTATTTGGCATCGCTTTTTTCAGCTCACGGATACGATCCCACGGGTCTTCGCCGAGGTATCGGATACAGGAGTCAAATGTCGCTCCGCCCCAGGATTCAAGAGACCAGAAGCCTACCTGATCCAGCTTCTCGGCAATCGGAAGCATATCATCAAGGCGCAGGCGGGTCGCGAACAGGGACTGATGGGCATCACGCAGGACGACATCAGTAATGCCTAGTGGTTTTTTGGACTCGGTCATGGGTTTGGCCTTTTCCATAATAATGAGTTTTATTGGCTAAAAAGCGTCTGCTTTTTGCTTACCGGATGTTTATTTTCCGGAGCGATACTTGTGAACCGCTGCTGTCATTACAGCAATCAGCTCATCATTGGTACCGGCTGCAGATGCGCTTACAGGAGCTGGCTTGCTTGTCACTTCAGGTGCTGGCTTAACCAGTTTATTGACCGTAGAGGACATAAACCCGGTTACAATGACCAGCAACGTCAGAAAGACGAAAACAAACCCCATACCAAACAGCATCAGATTGATGCCTTCGGAGATCAGCTCAGAAGAGTGCATTAAGCCATTCCTCGTTTTGTTTTTGGTTGGGTCAGACTACTTAGCCTGTCACCATTCTTATTGTCTCTTGCATCACATTTCTTATGTTTTGCAAGCTGCCGTGCCCATGCTCTCGCCCATGACACAAGCCCAACAGCCGGACTAATTTACCTTTATTAATAAACTCAGGCAATAAAACTACCGTCTATTGTTGACAATTTGTAAGACTGTTAAGTCAGTTGTAACCAGCTTTTCGTGGTTAAATCTGAAGAGTCAGAGCAATGACAAAAAGGCTAATAGTGCATGAATCTAATCACACGGCAGCATCTGCTAGGCTTTTGCCTTGCCATTAATCATCCGTGAGCTTTGCCCTCAGACGTTATATCATTGCCGCCCGATAACAGGTCTTGATCCCCATCAAGTCCCTTTAATCTGCAACCCTATCTGTATTAATGGCCTCTTCTTTTTATGTCTAATGCGCTACACACTCCGGACTTTTCGGAAACGGAGAAAAAAACTGTTCGGACACAAGGCAGGATTGCTCTGGCTCCCATGGAGGGTGTTGTTGACGTCGGTGTTCGCCAACTAATCAGTGAGATCGGTGGACTGGATTTTTGTGTGACCGAATTTATGCGCATTACGACAGAACTTCAGCCGCGCCGAGCATTCATGAAAGTCTGCCCCGAACTTCAGTCTCAAAGCCAAACAACTACGGGCACCCCCGTTCACTTTCAACTGCTGGGCAGTCACCCGGAACTTCTGGCAGCCCATGCCCGCAAAGTCGCCGGGTATGGGGCAAAAGTTGTGGACCTTAATTTTGGCTGTCCGGCTAAAACCGTTAACCGACATAAAGGGGGAGCAGTTCTTTTACAAACACCGGAACTGATTCATGAGATCGTTTTTGCCTGCTCGGAAGCCCTTAAAGGAACCAATGCCCGGCTAACGGCAAAAATGCGACTGGGATACGAAGATACAACTCTGGTATTCGAGAACCTAAAAGCGATTGAGGAAGGCGGCGCAACTGAGCTTGTAGTTCACGCCCGCACTAAGCTTGAAGGCTACAAACCGCCTGCACACTGGGAGTGGCTGGCGAAATTAAGAGAGGCCAGTTCGATTCCTGTCATCGCTAACGGTGAAGTCTGGCGCCTTGATGACTACTGGCGCTGTCGGAAGATCAGCGGTTGTAACGACCTGATGCTGGGACGCGGCCTTCTGGCTGATCCATATCTGGCCCGGCGCATTGTGGATAACGCCCCTCAACTACCATCGGAAGCAGACCTGAGTGCAGCGCTTCTTCTATATCTGCGCCGAATGGAACAGCAGGGTTATCCGAATAAATTTCTTCTGGCCCGGGGTAAGCAGTGGCTGGCGATGATGAAGAAAGGCCTGGTACCTGTCGAGACACTGTTTGATCAGGTCAAAACCTGTCGCGATGCCGATCAGATGTTCCGGCAGCTGGATAACAGCGCGGCTCAGGAGCGTCACTTTGCTCATTATCTTCCGCCTGCAGAATCTGAGGCCTAATAAACGGCAGACGAAAAAAAACCGCAGTTCAAAGAACTGCGGTTTTAGAAGATGGCCCGCTCGGGAGGATTCGAACCTCCGACCGCCTGGTTCGTAGCCAGGTACTCTATCCAGCTGAGCTACGAGCGGGTGATTCAGACGTTTAGGCTCTTCGCTCAGTTTCGAGTCAGTCTGATGAGCTCCTGAACAAAATAGCTCAGGGAATAAAAAAAGCTGTAGCTCATTGAACTACAGCTTTTAAAAATATGGCCCGCTCGGGAGGATTCGAACCTCCGACCGCCTGGTTCGTAGCCAGGTACT